>DASWCA010000310.1:0-15279 GCA_036390355.1 Acidobacteriaceae bacterium | reverse complement strand
CGCGACCCGCATCAGGAAGTCAACCTGCAGCGGCTCCAGCCGGATATTCGGCTCGATCACGTGCGTAACAGGCAACGTGCCCGGCACAGTGGGCAGGTCGACCTGTGCCGGCCTGTAGTCGCCTTCAAATGTTTCGGCAGTTGCCTCGGCGGCAGGTTCGGATTGGCGAGTGGCGCACATCGTCGGTGACTCGATTCTACGCGTGGGCGCGCTGTGGATGGTCCGCACACGATCGAGTCTGCGCGGGACCGGAATTCCTGTGGAGCAACCATTCGCGGCTTTCCCATCCGCGCCGCGACCTTCTATGATGGCGGGCATGTCCGACACACGCTTCACTCGCCGCCGCCTGCTGAAATCCGCTCTCGCCGCCGCACCGGTCGCAGCCCTGGCGCCCAGCCTTCTTGCACAGCCTTCGTCCGCGATCCACATTGCCCCGGGGCCTTTCCAGCCGACGTGGGAATCGCTCAAGGAGGGCTACAAGACTCCCGACTGGTTTCGCGACGCGAAATTCGGCATCTGGAATCACTGGACCGCCCAATGCGTTCCGGAGCAGGGGGACTGGTATGCGCGGCGCATGTACCTCCAGGGCGACAAGGACTACGACCATCACGTCGCCACCTATGGCCATCCCTCCAAGGTCGGCTGGATGGAGATGAACAATCGGTGGAAGGCCGAGCATTGGGAGCCGGAGAAGTTGATGGACCTCTACGTCGCGGCCGGAGCCAAGTATTTCACCACGCTCGCGAATCATCACGACAACTTCGACAACTACAACTCGCGCTTCCACAAGTGGAACTCGGTCAGCATCGGGCCGAAGAAGGATATCGTCGGCATCTACACGAAACTGGCCCGCGCGCATAGCCTGCGCGTTGCCGTGACCAACCATTCGTCCCACGCCTGGCACTGGCTGCAGTCCGCCTATGCGTATGACTTTGAGGGCCCGCTCGCCGGGGCCCGCTACGACGCGTACTCCGTCACCAAGGCCGACGGCAAAGGAAAGTGGTGGGAGGGTTACGACCCGCAGGAACTCTATACCGGCCGCAACCTGGTGATGCCCGACGGACTCAAGTCCAAGACCGAAGTCGACGCCTGGCACAAGGCCAACGACGCGCGCTGGCACGAGGAGATTCCCGCCGGCAATCCCAAGTTCGCCGAGACCTGGTTTCTCCGCTGCCAGGATTTGCTCGATACCTATAAGCCCGATCTTCTTTACTTTGACGACACCGAACTGCCGTTCGAACACTATGGCCTCGCCATTGCGGCGCACTTCTACAACTCCAGCATCCGCGACAAGGGCCACCTGGACGTCGTCGTCAACGGCAAAGGCCTGCAGCCGGACCACGTCGGCGCCATCACGCTGGACATCGAGCGCGGCAAGGCCCAGGGCATCCTCGCGCAGCCATGGCAGACCGACACCTGCATCGGCGACTGGCACTACAACCTCGCCACCTTCCAGAATCACAAGTACAAGACGCCGAAGTCGGTCATTCATAGCCTGATCGACATCGTCAGCAAGAACGGCAACCTGATGCTGAACATTCCGCTCAAGGGGGACGGTACGATCGACTCCGACGAGCGGGCGTTTCTGGAGGCGATTGCCACCTGGATTCCGAAGCACGGGGAAGCGATTTATGGGACGCGGCCATTTGCGGTCTTCGGCGAAGGGCCGCCGGATGTCGCCGACAATGCGAGTTTCAACGAGCGCAGCCAGCGGGCGTACACATCGGAAGACATCCGCTTTACGCAAAAGGGCGAGACGGTGTATGCGTTTGCGTTCGTGTGGCCGGCGAACGGCAAGCTTGTGATCAAGACGCTCGCGAAGGGATCGGCGGCGCTGCCCAAACCGATCCAGCGCGTCGAACTGATCGGCGGCGGACCGGTGACGTTTGCGCACGAACCCTCAGGCCTGACGCTGACCCTGCCGGACAAGGCTCCCAACGAATACGCCTACGGGTTCATCATCCGCACGTGATGCGCGCCCAATCACAGCGCGGCGGACCGCCGGAGTTTGTTCGACAGACTCAGGCGGTGCGGCGGCGGCCTGCGGCCAGTTCGCGGACATGGTTCAGGAAGATCGACCGCTGCAGTGCGTCGAGCTGCGACGTGTAGGCGGCGATCTCAGCGAGGAACGGGTCGGCGGTGAGCACAGCCGTCTCGTCGCGGTGGCGGGTGTTGGCGTCGCGCAGCAACGAGGCGATGTCCACCTTGAGCGCACGAGCGAGGCGATCGAGCGACGACAGAGTCGGCATCGCCTTGCCATTCTCGATCTTCGAGATGTAAGTGCGCGGCACGCCCATACGAGCGGCGAGCTGACGCTGCGAGAGATTGCGGACGTGGCGAAGATCGCGGACTGCGGTGGCGACCTGCAGGCCATCCTGCTTCTCAGGTTGTGAGGGGACGAGCGCGATGGCCGGTTCGGGCTCAGGCAGCTCGACTTCAAGACACTTGTGGCAACGCCGGCACATGGCGTTGGTTGTGCGGAATTGCACCAGGTTGCAATGGTCGCAACGGAGCACTTCCCGTTGTTCGACGGATGCCATCATGGTTGCCATAGTTTGTAGTTGCGGGCGGACCCAGAGCAAGGAACCGCAGCACACGTCCGATAACTTCAGTCGCGCGATGTGCCTAGAGTGACACTGGGTAGCCAAAGAGTCAAGGGGTACTGCCGAGAATTGCCAAAGAAAACCAGAGAAACCCAAAAGTGGAACCAGGGTAGTAAACAGGTCCGAGGTCCGCGGTTCGAGGTTCGAGGGTGTAAGACGAGCATGTAAGCTGGCAGGGATGGGAGGGATTCGATGAGCGGTGAGCATTCGCGGGAACGCGCGCTGGAATTGCTGGAGGAGTGGACGAAGGGCGAGAGCCTGCGCAAGCATGGGCTGGCTGTGTCGGTGTGCACCGAGGCGTATGGCGTCGCGGAGGCGGCGCGGCTCGGGCTGATTGGCGATGACGCCGCGCAGTTTGTCGCGATGTACGCGAGTGCCGGCCTGCTGCACGACATGGACTATGAACGCCATCCGACCCAGGAGGAGCATCCGTTTGTGGGCGTCGCATTGCTCCGTGAGCAGGGGTGGCCGGAACCCGTGCTCCACGCTATTCTGGCGCATGCCGACTACTCTGGCGTGATGCCGGAGTCGCATCTGGATAAAACGCTGTTCGCGTGCGACGAGCTGGCGGGCTTTCTGACGGCGTGCGCGCTGGTCAAGCCGACGAAGTCGATCCTCGACGTCGAGGTGAAAGGAGTGCTGAAGAAGATGAAGGACAAGGCCTTCGCGCGCGCAGTCAAGCGTGAAGATATGACCGCGGGGGCGACTCTGCTCGGGCTGAGCATGGAGGAGCATGTGGGCAATTGCGTGTCCGCGATGCAGGCACGGGCCGCGGAGTTGGGGCTTGGGGGAAGCGAGTCAGCGAGTTAGCAGGTCGGCTGACCGGAGGCGCTGGACGCCGGCTTCATTGAAGGCAAGATCCGTGACCTCCACGCTGCCGGGCAGGTTGACGGCGCGGGTGGCGTCTTCGATAACGAGGCATTCGAAGTCGAGCGCGGTGCCGTCGATGGCGGAGAAGCGCACGCAGAAGTCGTAGGCGAGGCCGCAGAGGAACAGGCGCTTCAGGCCGCGTTCGCGCAGGTAGCCGGCGAGTCCGGTGGGCGTGAAGTGGTCGTTCTCAAGGAAGGCTGAGTAGGAGTCGATGCCAGTACGGAAGCCTTTGCGCAGAATCAGTTCGGCGTGGGGGATGTCGAGCGCAGGGTGGAATGCGGCCCCCGGAGTGTTCTGCACGCAGTGATCGGGCCACAGGGTTTGAGCGCCATAGGGCGCGGCGATCGTCTGATACGCATTCGCGCCGGGGTGGGCGCTGGCGAACGAGATGTGCGCCAGTGGATGCCAGTCCTGAGTGAGCAGGACGTGTGGGAATTTCTGCGCGAGAGAATTGACGATGGGGACGATCTCGTCGCCGCCTTCCACCGCGAGCGCGCCGCCCGGGCAGAAGTCGTTCTGCAGGTCGATGACGAGGAGTGCGTCGGTGGAGGAGTCGATGACCATATCTAAGTTTGGCACGGTGGAGCGCGCGCTGCCAGATTGAAACCTGTGGACGGGCAGGTGAAACTGAGGTCTAATATCCGGCATGCAAACACTTGGTCTTGCTAGTGCACCACAGCCTACCGATGGTCTGTTTAAACGGCTCTTCTGGCCGGAAATCGCAAATGGGTATGACATTGACCTGGTTGGGCAACAGGGCTTTTGGGTCTGCGTTGCGGTCGCGGTGATTGCGACATTGATGTCTCTGTTTACTGGACATCCTCTGCTCGGGGTATTCGTAGGAGCAACTTATTTTCTCGGAGCGCTTGGCGTTCGCCAGCGCAATGCCACAGCGGCAGTTCTCATTTTCCTCTGTTATTTTCTTGACCGCGTGGTGTCGGTGGAAACTATGGTTCTGGGCATGGCCGGAGGCGGAAATCCGTTACTCGGGATTGTTGCCACCATGCTTTTGTTCGCGAACGTCCGCGCAACAATTCTGTCGCGCAGATGGCAGGCGTCAACTGCCCCCAACGAGATAAGTGAAATGCCGGAGCGCTCCACGAGTTCCTTTGGGGATAAACTCGCAAACGTTCTGCCTGCGAAACTCTGGCCGCGCGCGCAGTATGCCTTTTTCCCTTTGGCGTCTCTTCTTATCCTGGTTTCGCTTCTCAGCGTCCTCGGCCTGCCAATGCTGAAGAAGCAGGCTGCCGCGAATCCTCCAAGTGCTGTTTACACCGTCAGTCCGCCCCAATAAATGATTGCGCGACAGAATTGGATTCAATTCCCTATGCGGGTGTCCCTCGTGTTGGGCGGGGCGGCGTTCGGTAGACTGGCAGGATGAGCGAAAGTAACGGATTGTCGCAGAGCATGGGCCGGACGACCGTGCGGGTACGCTACGCGGAGACTGACCAGATGGGCGTGGTGTATCACGCCAACTATCTGGTGTGGTTCGAGGTCGGCCGTGTCGAGCTGATGCGCCAGCGCGGACTCAACTACAGGAACCTGGAGATTGAAGAGGGCTGCGGGATTGTCGTGGCCGAGGTGACGGTGCGGTTCAAGGCTCCGGCCAGGTATGACGATGAGTTGATGATCGAGACGCGCGTCATCACTGCCAAGGGACCGATTGTGCGCTTCGGATACAGGATCGTGCGGATCGACGATGGGCTGCTCCTGTGCGAGGGCGAAACCGTGCATGTGGTTGTCGGGCGGGACATGAAGCGCCGGCCAATTCCGAAAAAATACGGAGACATTCTGCGCGCTGCGGCATCAGATATCGAAGTCTGAAACTTCGGACGGAGATGAAATCGAATGAGCGAAGCAGCCGGCAAAGTTGCCCTGATTACAGGCGCGAACAAAGGTATCGGACTGGAAACGGCACGGCAGTTGGGCAAGCTTGGAGTAACGATCCTGGTGGGTGCCCGGGATCTGGCGAAGGGTGAGGAAGCGGCAGAGGTGTTGCGCGGTGTGGGCGTGGATGCACGTGCAATCAAGCTGGATGTTGTGAACGAAGCCGACCGCGACGCTGCGGCGAAGTCCATCGAGAAGGAGTTCGGGCGGCTCGACATCCTGATCAATAACGCGGGGGTATTGCTCGACGCGAGGACCGGCAACGAAACCAGCACGACCTCGGCGAAGATCCTGCGCGAGACGTTTGAGACGAACTTCTTTGCCGTGGTGGCGCTGACCCAGGCGCTGCTCCCGCTGATCCGCAAGAGCGAGGCCGGCCGCATCGTCAACCTGTCCAGCATTCTGGCATCACTGACGCTGCACGCGACCAAGGGATCGCCGATCTACGACGCGAAGACGTTTGCGTACGACGCGTCGAAGGCGGCGCTGAACTCCTTCACCATCCACCTGGCGCATGAGTTGCGCAAGACGAAGATCAAGGTGAACTCAGCGCATCCCGGTTGGGTGAAGACGGAGATGGGCGGCGAGGGCGCGCAGATGGAGATCGTCGACGGTGCCAAGACCAGCGTGCAGCTCGCAACTCTGCCGGACAACGGGCCCACGGGCGGATACTTCCACATGGGCGAGGCGCTGCCCTGGTAGTTTTCAGTTGCAGGTTGCAGGTTCCAGGTTGTGAGTTATGACAAGGACAATGTGCGCGGCTTGACGTGTTCGCGGATGAACGCGATGGTAGTTTCGAGCGGCGTGCCCGGCCCGAAGATGGCTGCGACGCCGCTCTCCTTCAAGTGCGGCTGATCGCCGTCCGGGATGGTGCCACCGAGGACGAGGAGGATGTTTTCAGCGCGCTGCTCGCGCAGTAGCGTGGTAATGCGCGGCACGATGGCGTTATGCGCTCCCGAAAGAATCGACAACCCGATGCAGTCGACGTCCTCCTGGATGGCGGCGGAGACGATCGCCTCGGGCGTCTGGCGCAGGCCGGTGTAGATGACCTCCATGCCGGCGTCGCGTAGCGCACGGGCGATGATCTTGGCGCCGCGGTCATGGCCGTCGAGGCCGGGCTTTGCAACCAGAACGCGAATGGGAGGCGTTGGCATTCGCCGCAAGTATACGCCCGGTGCGCGCTATTTCGGCTCGACACGAGCCGTCTGCCACGCCTTGGCATACTTCCAGCTCGTGTAGGTGGCGTGATAGAGATGGAGCAGCAGACCTTCGCGGCCATCGAGGAAGCCCAGGCGGAAAAAATAATTCCACATAAACGTAAGCTGGGGAACCACGAACACGTGGCAGACAAATGCCGGCCACGAGCGGCTGGTCCTGCCTGCAGCGACGAGCAGCGCGCAGCCGAGCGTGCTGTAACGGTCCATATGCTCGATGTAGGTTTCGAGCGTCGGATAGGCGTGATGGATCAGGTCGTAATCGAGCGTGGCTGCATGGCCGTCGAACGCAATGGTCTCGTGAACGGGCCGGTTCTCGAATTGCGGAGTGGTCGTAAAGTTCGCGGCGGCTCGGCGAAAGAGTCGCAACTTCGGATCGGGATAGAATCCGCCATGCTTGATCCAGCGCCCGAGAAAAAGATTGCGCCGCTTGATGTAGTAGGCGTCGGTGGGCGGGTTGGTGGGCAGCAGATTCTTGATCTGCTGTTGCAGCTTGGGGCTCAGCTCCTCATCCGCGTCGAGCGAGAGGATCCATGTGCCCGTGCATTTTGCGATGGCGGAGTTCTTTGATCCGGAAAAACCCTTCCAGGCCTCGTCGTATACCTTAGCGTTGAAGGAGCGCGCGATTTCGACAGTGCGGTCAGTCGACGCCGAGTCCAGAATGACGATCTCGTCCGCAAACTGGACGCTGGCCAGCGTGCGCGCGAGGTTCGCCTCCTCATTCTTGGTGATGATAGCGACAGAGAGCGTTTGCGGCGGCGACAATGGGGTCAAGGTCCCTTCCCGTTTGCTCATTCCACGTACAGCGCTTCGAAGGTATGGCCAACATGTTGAGACCAAAAGGAGAGCAAGTCCCAGGCCTGTGGGGTGCCGCAATTGTGTGCTTAACACGTTCGACGAGGAACCGCTGCAATAAGTCGCAGCACTCGATTATGTAAGTCGCTCAGGCAATGCCCTGCGACGATTTAGGGTATTCAAAAACAGTCTATCGGATGAACGGCGCGGGCGACACAGGAAAGTGTGCACGTGGACCGCCTGGCGCATGCCTGCAGTTCCCGTACATTGACTCGTCATTCACGCCAGAGTAATGGACGGATCGCCGAGATGTTCGCGCAGCAGACGCTCGGTGAGCGGGATCAGCGCCTCACCTGTCCTGGGCAGCACGAACGCCGAAACAGTATCCGACCACTCGAGCTTGTAGCTGGTCGCCTGTGCGGAAATCCAGATCTGGCGGACGGGCGTGTTCGGAGTGACCACGAACTTGCTCGAACCGTTCTCGAAGATAATGTTCATCACTCCATTGTTATCTTCAAACTCAAAGCTGCCCTTATCGTCTTCAGCGGCGATGAGGGCCTGCTTGAGGAATTCAAGGGCACGGTCGGATTCACGGCGAAAGCTGGCTTCGTCAAGCATGGGTCTAGTGTAGCGGCTCACGCGAGCTAGTGGATCGATCGGAACTCCGTCGAATTAAAACGGAATGTCGTCGTCCGTGATTCCCTGGTCGGCGTAGTCGGGCGGCGCGGCGGGCGCGCTGGCCGTGTAAGGCGTGCTGCTGGAAGACTTGGAGTAGCTGCCGCCACCTTCGCCTCCACCGCCGGGCTTGCCGAGCAGCGACAGTTCATTGACCAGAATCTCGGTGCGGTACTTCTTCTGGCCGGACTCCTTGTCGTCCCAGGAGCGGGTCTGGATCTTGCCCTCAATGAAGAGTTGAGTGCCCTTCTTGACGTAGTCGCGGACGATCTCAGCGGTGCGCTGGAAGGCAACCAGATTGTGCCACTCGGTCTTATCGGTCCAGTTACCCTGCTGGTCTTTCTGGCGGTCGGCGGTGGCGAGAGTGAAGCTCGCGATGGTCATGCCGCTGGCGCTCGATCGAATTTCGGGGTCTTTACCTACATTGCCTAGAAGAAATACTTTGTTGACGCCTTTTGCCATTTTGCTGCACTCCGTTTTGCCGTGGTTTTGAAGGATGAGGATAGCAGATGAGGGCATGTGGAGGGTGGGGATCAGGCCATGCGATCAGCGTTTGCGGTCGCCGATCAGCTTGGCGATGGCCAGCGTGAGCGTAAGCGTGCCGGTGGGCAGGCAGCCCATGGCGATCATCAGCGCCAGCCAGCCGGAGTTTGTGTGCGGACCCTGTCGGCCGATTCCTCCGAAGACGGTGAGCGCAAGTCCCGCCGCGACCGCTCCGGTCAGAAAGATGGCGATGCCGGTGCGCAGGAGTTGACGAGTATCTCGCTGCATCGACATCAGCGGCAGGCAGCCTGCATAAAGTAGACGACCACGCCCGTGACCGACACGTACAGCCAGATGGGGAAAGTCCAGCGCGCGAGCTTCTTGTGCGCGTGGAAGCGGCCGGTGAGCGAGAGGAAAAATGTAATCAGAATCAGCGGCAGTGCAACCGTCGAGAGCACAATATGCGATGCGAGCAGCTTCCAGTAAAAGGGCCACCAGGGACTGAAGCGGTTGAAGCGAGTCTCGCCGTGCAGAGTGAAATTCACCAGGTACGACACCAGGAAGATCGACGAGAAGAAGAACGCGCCGAACATCGAGGCGCGGTGATGCAGTATCCGCCGCTGCCGAATCTCATAAAATCCTGTGGCCAGGGCAATGGTCGCCAGTGCATTCAGCACAGCGTTCACGAGCGGCAGCGACCGTAGCTGGGTACCGGCGACGTCCGTTGGCGCGTGAAAGTAGACGAGCCAACAGATGAGCGCGCTGGCCGCGGCTGAGACGGCAATAATCGCCGCGATGACACTGGGCGGAGTTCGGAGGCTGCTGGGTTTCGGAATCGCGGCGGGCATGATTTTTGTTCTCAGTTGTCAGTCTAGAAGAGCAGCCGGCCGTGCGCATTGAGCATCATGGCGGCGAGCAGCAGGGGAAGATAAATCACAGAGAAGCGCAACAGATCGCGCGCGGGCAGGCGTTGCAACCGCGCGTCGACCCGGCTCACGTCCGGATCGCCGGCAAGAGGATTGCGCAGAATGCCGGCGAAGCGGATGGTGTACCAGAGATAGCCGAGCGAGAGGCTACCGGCGGCGACGGCGTACGGAATTCCGGCGGTTCCGAGCACAAACGGCCACAGGCTCACGCCGACCATCAACGTCGCATAGAAGAGCGCCTGGATGACCGTGGAGAGCGCGGCGTAGCGCGTGTCGTCGAGCGTCGGCGTAATGCGGATCGCGGCGCGCGCGTAGTCTTCGCGGTACATCCAGCCGATCGCCATGAAGTGCGGAAACTGCCACACGAAGAGGATGGCGAAGAGTGCGACGCCAGGCCACTCGATGACGCCGCGCGCGGCAGTCCAGCCGATCAGCGGCGGCAGCGCGCCGGGAAATGCGCCGATAAAAGTGTTGATCGTGCTGACGCGTTTCAGCGGCGTGTAGATCGCGACGTACCCAACCGCGGTGAGCAGCGTGAGCGTGCCGGTGAGAAGGTTGGTGGCGCGGGCAAGATAAAGCGACCCGAAAATCACCGCCACGAATCCCACGATCAGGCCGTGTGCGAGCCCAATGCGGCCGACCGCCATCGGCCGGTTTTCCGTGCGGTGCATCAGCCGGTCGGTCTTGCGTTCGAGTGCCTGGTTCAGCGCGCTGGCGCCGCAGGTGACCACTGCGATGCCGGCGAGCGCCTTGATCATTCCCGCATTGAACGGACTGATGCCCGACCGGAGGCTGCCGAGATAAAAGCCCGCCGCCGAAGTGATGATCACCATGGTCGAAACGCGCAGCTTGAACAGCGTCGCATAATCGGCGACCAAGCTTGGCCGCGCCGCGGTAACGGCAGGAACTGGGAGCGCTTGGCTACGGGTTTCGGTTGTTGCGGTCAGGGCCACAAATTCTAGGATAGCGCGTTTGGCGGGAGGCGACCTGATCGGCAGAGGCCCGTCTGAAATGAATTATTCCCAACAGCCGATTACCGCCACAATCGATTGCGATAATAGGTGTGCAGGGGGCGACACGAGCGTGATCCGAACGGCGGCTGATGCTGCACCGAGCAGGGGCGATCGCAGGCTGCTGCTGTTCGTCCTGCTCAACATCCTGGCCGTGAACGTCGGGTTCAAGCTGATCGCGCACTTCGCGTTCCATGCCGGTGTGGACGACATGCGCGGCCGCTATATGGACTTCCTGCACTTTCGCCAGTTCACCGACTCATGGGGGCCGATGCTCGGCTCGGTCAACTACTTCCTTGCGCACCCCACCCTGCCGATCTATCAGGCAAAGCTCTACGACACGCTGATTTATCCGCTGACATCGATCCTGCCTCTGTATTGGATGAAGCGCGCAGGGATGTCCGATTCCGCGGTGTTGCGCGCACTGATGCTGGCCTCGTGGCTCGCGGTCTGCGCCGTGGTCGCATTGCAGGTTGCGATCGTGGCAAAAGTCGTCGGGACCGGGCGGTTGACCTGGCGCGCTGCCGTCGCGACGGCGATTGCGGCCTTCTTCTTCATGCCGATTGCGCTCGCATTCTCGTTGGGACAGGCGCAAATATTTCTCGATCTCTTCTTCACGCTGCTCGTGTTGTTCTGGGTCGAGCGCAGAGAAAAGCCGGCCGGCGTAACGATGGCGCTGCTGGCGATGGTGAAGCCGCAGTTCGGGTTGCTGCTGCTGTGGGCGGCGTTGCGCCGTCGCTGGAACGCGCTGGCCGCCGGCGCAGTCGCACTGGTATTGGGAGGATTGGCCTCAGTTGCGGTCTTCGGCGTGCGCAATAACCTCGATTACCTCGGCGTGCTCTCTGGCCTGAGCCGCAAGGCGCAGTCGCACTACGCCAATCAGTCGATGTTCGGCCTGCTGAATCGCGCCATCTTCAACGGAGAAAATCTGCCGTACCACCCGTATGTCTATCCGCCGTTTGTGCCGTGGGTCTATACCGTGACCCTCGCGACCACCGCAGTCCTGGTGCTGCTGGCGCTGGCATACCCCTGGCGCGAACGGGCCGGCAGCATGGCCGACCTCTCGGCCATCGGAGTCGTGTGCGTCGTCGCAACACCCATGGCGTGGGAGCACCATTACGGCGTGATGCTCCCCATCTTCGTGTGGTTCTGGTTCGGCGTCTACCGCCGAGGACTAGGAAGCGCGTGGACACTGGCGCTCGCCTTCGTGCTGATCGCGGATTTCCTGTCGCCGTTCAACTACTTCGCCGCCATACCCATCGCCAATCTGCTGCAAAGCTACATGTACTTCGGCGCGCTGCTGCTGCTGGGATTGCTGATGGGTACGAAGATTGCCGGCAAGAAGGATTTTGCCCGTGGATGACGGCGAGGGGAGTAGGCTTGAGCCATGCCAACCGTACTTTGGATTGGGCCGTATCGATTCTTTTTCTATAGCCGTGAGAATCATGAGCCACCGCATATCCATGTTGAGCGCGACGATAACGTGGCAAAATACTGGTTGGAGCCGGTCGCACTAGCTTCGAATCACGGCTTCCGTTCTCACGAACTCACCCGGGTGCGAACGCTGGTGATCGAGCATCGCGAGAAGTTTCTGGAGGCATGGCATGGGCACTTCGGGAGTTGAACTGGACGCGACGGCGGTTGACGTAACAACGGATGACTCATCGCTGCACGTGGCGTTGGCCGATGGGCGGGAACTTGCCGTGCCTCTCGAGTGGTTTCCCAGGCTACGCGATGCCACGCCAGAGCAGCGAAGAAATTGGCGCTTCATTGGACGGGGACAAGGGATTCACTGGGCGGATGTGGATGAGGATATTTCAGTGGCCGGGCTGTTGCGGGTGAGTTAGCGTCGGAATTCGATCTTCGGCCGCGAAATTCCCGTCGGATATGCATTGGAAAAGCAATACTTATGGCTTTGGGCGCAGGTGCGCGAGCAGCGCACCAGTCGTTGGCAGTGTATTGAGGACATCGCCCGCCGTGAGCCACGCCCGGCGGAGTTGGGTGATCCCGTAGCGCATCTGGTCGAGCTCTTCGGTGGCATGGGCGTCGGTGTCGACGACTATTTTGCAGCCAATTTCGTGGGCCCGGCGAAGGTGCAGGTCGCTCAGGTCCGAACGTGCGGGACTGGCGTTGTGCTCGACCGCCACGCCAAGCTCAAAGGCGCGTTGCAGCACCTTCTCGACATCGATCGCATAAGGCTCGCGACTGAGTATTTTGCGGCCGGTGGGATGCCCGAGGATGCGGACGTGCGGATTTTCCAGCGCGCGCAGGACGCGAGTGGTCATCTCCTCGGCTGTCTGATTGAAGTGTGAGTGGACGCTGGCGACGACGATGTCCATCTCGGCCAGCGTGAGGTCCTCAAGGTCGAGCGAGCCGTCGGCGAGGATGTCGACCTCGATGCCCGCGAGAATACGGATGCGGCCGCCGTGTTCGGACTGCATCTCGGCGTCGACCCCGCGAATGCGGCGGACGTGAGCCAGGGCGCGCGCGTCGTCCAGACCGTTGGTCATCGCGAGGTTCTTCGAGTGGTCGGTGATGGCGATGTATGCCAGGCCGCGGGCCAATGCCGCCTCGGCCATCTGGCGAATGGTGTCGCGGCCGTCCGTGGCATCGGTATGCATGTGGAGATCGCCGCGGATGTCGGCGAGGGTGATGAGTTGCGGCAGTGTATGCGCGGCGGCGGCTTCGATCTCGCCGCAGTTCTCGCGCATTTCAGGAGCGATGTAGTCCATTTCGAGCGCGCGGTAGATATCTTCTTCGCTGGCGGCAGCGACGATGGTGTTGTCTTCGAGCCGGAGCAGAGCGTACTCCGACAGCGTGAGGCCGCGCTTGATCGCCCGCTGGCGGAGCGCGACGTTGTGGTGTTTCGAGCCCGTAAAGTATTGCAGCGCCGCTCCATAGCTTGCACGCGGAAGCAGGCGAACGTCCACCTGGAGATTGTTGCGCAACGTGAAGCTGACCTTGTTCTGCCCGCGCGCCAGAAGCTTGTCGATCAGCGGCAGCGTGGCGACATGCTCGACTGCGGCCGCGACGACATCCGGCTCGCACGCTGGCCCTGTGACCAGCAGATCGAGGTCTCCGACAGTCTCGCGGCCGCGGCGCAGCGATCCCGCTGGCGTGATCTCGTCGATGCCCGAGAATGCGCGGATAAGCTCGGAAATACGCTCAGCCTGGTCCTGTGCCTGGTCGATGCGAAAGCGGCTGGAGTTGCGCCGGTAGTCTTCGATTCCTTTCAGCAACTTGGCGGCAAACTTGTCGCCCATGCGCGGCAGTACAGCCAGTTTGCCCTCACGTGCCGCCGCTTCGAGCGCGTCAATGTCGCAGACTCCAAGTGCCGACCACACCAGCGCGACCGTCTTCGGCCCCATGCCCGGAAGCCGCAGCAGTTCGAGCATCGTCGGCTTGTATTTCGTCAGCAACTCGGCACGGAGCGGCATGGTGCCGGTCGCGACCAGCTCGCAGATGTTGGCAGCCATGCCCTTGCCGATGCCGGGAATGGCGAGCAGCAGCTTGGGATCGGAAGTAGCGAGTATTGCAAGCTGGGTCGTCTGCTGCTCGACCGCCTCCGCGGCCCTGCGATAGGAGCGGATACGGAAGGGATCCGCCGCATCAATCTCTAGCAGGGCCGCGGTTTCGTCGAGCAACCGGGCGATTACGATGTTTTCCATAGACGCAAGTCATCCGGGACCTCTGGTCATTGACGCCCACGATAGACGCGGACGTTCGCCCAGAGATCCCAGACCATATGCTACGCCAGAAGCGCCTGTATTCTAGGCAGCAGCAGCCGTGTCTCTGGAGGTCGAGTCTCTCAGGCGGATGACCTGATCCGCCTGCGGGCCCTTGCTCCCCTGGATGATGTCGAATTCGACTTCGTCGCCTTCCTTCAGACTCTTGTATCCATCGATCTGGATGGAGCTGTAATGAACGAAGACGTCTGCTCCGTCTTCACGCCCGAGAAAGCCGTAGCCTTTCGCGTTGTTGAACCACTTGACAGTACCCCTGTATTGCGCCAATTGAGTGCACTCCTTACGTTTGTTGGCTGGCCCGGATTGCCCGGACATAAACACTACGACGCGAAATGTATGCCGGATGGTTTCCCGGCGCCGTTACTTCTTCTCACGCAATAAGATCGAATGTGCCGCATCGGTCGTCCGTACGACGTAAATTGGATGCAAAAGGATGTGGACTGGTTTCGACCCCGCCTTGGCTCTCGGCGATTCTTGACCTCGCCAGCATGTATCCTGCTTTAGGCTCCGCCCTTTTTCGCATGAAACGAATTCTTACCGCACTTCTGTTAATAATCATCGTCGTCGCTCTCATTTTCTTCGGGCAGTTGTGGATGCTGACGCTGACCACATGCCTGGTGGCCGAGTTAGCGGCCTATGAGTACCTGACGCTGGCCAATTCAAGCGGCGCCCGCATTCCGATCTGGTGGATGGCAGCGGCGACAGCCGTTCTGTTTCTGCTCACGTTGCCGGGATTCCACTACGAAGCCGAACTTCCGGTTTTGAGCATTCTGGCCCTGGTATTGCTCGCTTGGACGGGCTTTCGCGGGGCGCTCGAGAGGGTATTGCCGGATGCCGCGATCGGGCTCTTCGGACTGGTCTATGTCGCTTATCCGCTGACACTTGTGCCGATGATCTGGAACCGCGACGATGGCAAGCCGCTGCTGCTGTTCCTGATGGTGTGCGTCTGGTCGGGAGACATTGCGGCGCTCTACATTGGCCGCAGCTTTGGCCGCCACAAGCTGTCGCGCCTTAGCCCGAACAAGAGCTGGGAAGGCTCCATCGCCTCGGTCGCGGGTAGCGTTCTGGCA
>DASWCA010000309.1:0-6657 GCA_036390355.1 Acidobacteriaceae bacterium | reverse complement strand
GTGGGGATACAAATCCTATCGATCATTGTAGAAGCTGCGGCGACTTTGCGCCACTTTGGGGGAAATACAGTTGTCAGGTTCGAGGTTCGAGGTTCGAGGTTCGAGGTTCGAGGGATTGGACGTGTTCGGCGACACAGCCGGATTGCTTGGCCGATTTCCTAACCTTCCCTCTATGTCAAATACTTATCGCGATTTGAAGGTGTGGCAGAGGTCCATCGATCTCGCCGAAAAAATCTATCGGCTTACGGCAGACTCCACGACGCAACGCCCTCGAACCTCGAACCTAGTACCTCGAACCTGCATTTACCACACCCGGCATGAGTTCACCGGCATCATCGGCTGGCCAACCTTGCAGCCGAATGCCTTGCCGAACTCGGGGAAGTTCTGCACCGCGCCCTTGACGCGCCACTCGCCGGAGCTGTGCGGATCGGTCTTCGCAAGCACCCGCGCATTGGCCTCGCGCGAGTTCTCGCACCATATCTGGGCGAACCCGAGGAAGTAGCGCTGCTCCGGCGTGTATCCGTCGCGCTTGCCGTCGACGTATCCCGGCTCGGCGGCGGCGCTGTCCTTTGCGATCGTCTCCTCCAGCGCCTGGAAGGCGATCCGCAGTCCGCCGTTATCCGCCGTATTCTCACCCAGCGTCAGACGGCCGTTGAGATTCTGTCCGGGCGCGACTTCGAAGCCTGAATACTCATCCGCGACGCATTTCGTGCGCTCGTTGAACTGCTTCAGGTCGTCCGGCGTGAACCAGTTGTGCACGTTGCCGTGGAGGTCGAACTTGGCGCCCTGATCGTCGAACGCGTGCGTCATCTCGTGTCCGATCACGACGCCGATTCCTCCGAAGTTAACTGCCGGGTCCAGCTTGTCGTCGAAGAATGGCGGCTGCAGGATGCCGGCGGGGAAGTTGATGTTCACCTGCTCGCCGTTGTAGTACGCGTTCACCGTCGGCGGAGTCATGCCCCACTCCGACTTGTCGACCGGCTTGCCCAGCTTGGCGAAGTTGCGCTTCCGTTCAAACGCGACCGCGCGCTGCTCGTTGCCGACCGGATCGTTGCGGCGGACCACCATCAAGCTGTAGTCGCGCCAGTGTTCGGGATAGCCGATCTTGCGCTCCATCGCGTGCAGCTTCGCCTCGGCCTGAACCTTGGTGTCGTCGCTCATCCACGGCAGTGTCTGGATGTCTTCGCCCAGCGCCTTGTCGAGCGCAGTAACGAGCTTCTCCATGCTGGCCTTCGCCGCGGGCGGGAAGTTCTGCTTCACCCAGTCCTGCCCAACCGCCTCGCCCAGCGCCACATCGGTCGCGCGAGTGCAGCGCTCCCAGCGCGACGTCTGCTCAACCTGGCCATTCAATGTGGACTGGAAGAAGTTGAAGTTCTCGACCGCGAAATCGTCGGACAGCAGCGGCGCGGCGCCGTGCAGGGTGCGCCAGCGCATGTAGTGCTGGATGGCCGCAAGCGGCTCCTTCTCGATGACGTCATTCACCGTCTTGACGAATCCCGGCGAAGTCACATCGATGCTCCCAACCGCGCCGAATCCTTCGGCGTCGAGATACTGCTTCCAGTCGTAATCGGGCGAGGCGGCCTGCACCTCGGCGATCTTCAACATGTGATACCGGTTGGCCGGATCGCGCATCGCGACACGGCTCTGCGAACCCTCCGCCAGCGCCGTCTCAATGCGCAGAACATCCGCAGCCTCGGCTGCCGCCTGCTCTGGTGTGTCCTTCAGCAGCTCGAACATCTTAGCCATGTGCGCCACGTACTGGTCGCGAATTTTTTTGCTGCGATCGTCCTGGTTCAGGTAGTAGTCGCGATCGGGAAGCGCGAGCCCGCCCTGACCGGTCGCCAGAATTTGCTTGGTAGCATCCACCTGGTCCTGGACCACCTGGACGCGGAACAGAAGCGCGCTGCCGAACCGCCTGGTCGCCTCAATATCGAGCGCCGCAAGCTGCTTCTTGTCCGCGACCGCCGCAATGGCGGCGAGTTCGGGCTGGATCGATTTCGCGCCAAGCTCGTTGGCCAGTTTCGCATTCATGCAGGCGGCAAAGTAGTTGCCGTACTTGATCTGCAGGGCAGTCTTCGGCGCAGCGGCCGCCGACTTCAGCTCGAGGTAAAGGAGATAGTCGTTGCGATCGCGCAGCTCGTTGAACTGACCCCAGCGCACCTTGTCCGCGGGGATGGGATTCGCCTTCTGCCAGTTGCCGCACGCGTACTTGTAGAAGTCGATGCACGGATCGACAGTCGTATCGATTCCGGAGATGTCGAAGCTGATCGGCTGTTTGGGCGGTGCGGGCGCTGCGGAGGCATCTTCAACAACAATAGACTGTGCATGGCAGAGGCCGGCGGAAAGCAAGAGGGCAAAAACGGGGACCGAAAGACGCATAATTCTCCTGAGGAAACGGTTCACCCAGCTTATCTCTCTTTGGAAAAATACGAAACCGTATTCATCGCAGCAGGACATTTAGAGGCTACGAAGACGTCGTTGGGGGGTGGACTTTTCGGCACGGATAAATCCGTGCCCTTCCGCAAACCAGCAACTAACTAACGACTAGTACCTGGCACCTAGAAGATCTTCATGTGGATGGTCAGATACTTCTTCGGGTCCTGCCGGATCATGGTCACCAGCTTGGTGCTCTCGGTCAGCAGATTGTTCAGGTTGGTGTAAGCCGCGTCGTCTGTGGCCAGTTTGCCGAGCGTACCCTTGCCCGCGTTGATCGCGGCAACCAGCGCATCCGTCTTGGTGACCGCATCGTTCAGCGTCTTCGCGAAGGTAGGATCCTTCAGCAGCATGCCCGCGCTTCCCTTGCCGGCCTGCGCATCCGCCAGAATCAGGTTGAGATTCTTCAGCGACTCACTCGCGTTGTTGTAGAGCGCATCGTCCGTCAGGATCTTTCCGACCGAGCCCTTCCCGCCCTGGATGTTCTTGGTCATGTCGTCGACCCTGCCCACGACATCGTTCAAGCGGTTGTACATCTCTGCCTTGTCATTGAAGAACTTGCCGACGGTGTTATCGTCGCTGTTCAGCTTCGCGGTCAGTTGCTGGACCTGGTCCGCAGCGGCACTGAATTTGTTGTAGAGATCGGGGTTGTTGATCAACTGACCCACCGAGCCCTTGCCGGACTGGATGTTGTCGACAATCGTGTTCATCTTCGCCAGGATCACGTTCAGACTCTCAATAGTTCCCTGGCTGGCCTTCACCACGTCGGTCAGGCTCGGCGTCTCCAGCGTCTTCAACTCATCGCCATCCTGCAGTGGCGGCCCGGTTGCGACCTGGCTGTTGATGTCCACCACGGTATCGCCAAGCACGCCCACCGTGGTTAACCCCGCCGTCGAATCCTTGTGCAGGCTGGACTGGTACTTGCCATCCAGCTTCATCACCACCATCACTGGCGTCAGTTTGCGCTCCGGCGTATTCACCACGGTCAGGCTCTTCACCGTCCCGATCGTGACTCCCTGGAGGTTCACCACCGCGCCCGCCTTCAGCCCGGCGGAGTTCTCAAAATACGTGGTCACCGTCAACTTGTGCGAAAACAATCCCAGCCCTGACGCGCTCGTCATCAGGAACAGCAGCGTCGTCAGAATGACTGCCGACACCAGAACGATTACCCCAACCTTCAGTTGCGACCATCGGACCTCCTGCTGGCTGGGCATAACCCTCCTCAATCCTTCTGTTGAACCGCGCACAAAGCACGCGCTTCAAGCTGATGCAGAGCGTGATGTGAGGGTACCATCCCCTGCCTGCGTTTCACACACTTCCGCGCCAGCTTTTGTGACACCGTATCCATAGTATGGATGCCGAAACCGGCGGCCGCGTTTCAGAATTCCCACGTGCTCCGCCCGAGCGTAACCTGAACACAGGGAAAAACTTGCCGCGCCGGAGGCACCAGCTCGGCCGGATTCAGGAGAGAAGGCGATGATCGTTGGCGTAGGGACCGACCTGATGGAGATCGCACGCGTCGCGCAGAGCATCGCCCGGTTTGGCGACCGCTTCCTGCGCCGCGTCTACACTCCGCGCGAGATCGCCTATTGCCAGCGCAAGAAAAACGCCGCCGAAAGCTTTGCCGCCCGCTTCGCCGCCAAAGAGGCCGGAGCGAAGGCACTCGGCACCGGAATCAGCCACGGTGTCAACTGGCTCGAACTCGAAGTGACGCGGGAACCCAGCGGCAAGCCCGGCCTCGAACTCTCCGGCCGCGCAGCCGAACGCGCCCGCGACCTCGGAGTCGCCACCATCTCGCTCTCGCTGACGCACAGCAAAGAGGTCGCGCTGGCCGTTGTGGTGATGGAGAGGTAGAGGCCGAGGCATTAGGTACTGGGTACTAGGTACTAGGTTACATACGAAGGTTCGCACAAGCGCGGCTCGCGCGATCATCTCAAGCTTTTTTCCCTAGAACCTAGTACCTTGAACCTAGTCGGAGTCACGTGACCCTCGTACCCGCCTGCCAATCACGCGGCACGGCAATCTCACCGATGAACACTCCATGGAATCGCTCGACATTCAGGCCTTCACGTACGAACAGCGCCACGGCCTGCTCTCCGACCTCACAGCGGCCTTCAGCGACTGCGGCGGGTGGGTGCTCGAGCGCAGGACGCTCTCCTCGTCGAATACGGAGTTCCGCGTCGAGATTCAACTGCGCGCCATCCTGGACCTCTACGCCGCCATCGTAGGCACCGGGGTCGAACTCACGCGCCCGGGCCACGCCGCGCTCACCGACCTCTGTACCCGGCTCAACCACAGAATGATCGCCGCGGAACTCGGCCAGACCGTCGCCATCCGCCTGGAGATCAATTTCCTCGACGACGTCACGCTGCATTCGCTGCTCTCCGGCGGCTCCGGCCTGGCGTGAGGGCAAGGTTGTTAGTGGTTAGTTGTTCCACAGATAACCACTTCGCCACTCCAACCCATCCAGCACCTCGTTTTTCCTGACAACTGCGAACTGACACCTGACAACTCTCCTTGACCCCGCAGCCTCAAAGACAGAGAATCGTACTGTAGGTTGTCCGCTCTCCTGACCACTGAGAACTGATCACTGACAACTCCCTCGAGGTCTCCATGCTCGGATATTTTGCTCTTCTGCTCGCCGTGATCAGCCGCTTTCTCCCCCATCTCTTCCACGCCACCGCATGGAACTTCACCGCGGTCGGGGGCAGCCTGCTCTTCTTCGGCTCCAGAATGGGCGCCTCGAAGCCCGGCTTCGAAGCACCGGCCTTCACGCGGAGCGCCGCCGCAAAGCTTGCCTCCGCGCTCGCCGTCCTCATCGCGACCGACTACTGCCTCACCGTCTTCGTCTATCAATATCCCTTCCACACCACCGCCTACCTGACCACCTGGATCTGGTACGCCGCGATCTGCCTGCTCGGCATGGGGATTCTGCAGAAGCCCAGCGTGCTCCGCGTGGCCGCGGGCGCACTCGCCACTTCCACCTCGTTCTTCCTGCTCAGCAACTTCATCGTGTGGGCGGGCGGAGCGATGTACCCGCGCACCGCGGCCGGACTCGCAGCGTGCTACACCGCTGCCATCCCGTTCTACCGCAACGATGTCGTCTCTACGGCGATCACCGCGGGAGCCCTCTTCGGTCTGCCCGCACTCGCTACCAGGATCGTCGAGACGCTCCACTCCGCGCACCACCAGCCGCTGGCGTAAGGACGGTTGCAGGTTGCTGGTTGTCGGTTGTTGGTTGAAAAGCGACGCCGGCAATTTTGGAGACTCGGTGGGAACTGCCACTGATCTGTACCGGGCGAGTTCTCAACTAACAACTAACAACTAACAACCACCTTTAACTCGTGATCGACGAGTCCTCGCCGGCCTCGCCATGGGTCTCCGGCGCGTCCTCCAGCGGAAACTTCGTGCCGCGCTTGCGATCGAACAGCTTGCGCAGGACATACACGATCAACGCCAGCCCAGCCGCGCTCGCGACGCCCATTACGATGCTGGAATGCTCGTGCACCACGTGCGAGACAGCATGGACGATTCCCGGCCCGAAGGTCACGAAGCCCACCGACCACACCAGAAACTGGATGAACTTGCCCGTAAAGATGGCAAGCACAAAGGGGGCGGGCTTCATCTCGAACACGCCTGCCCCGAACTCGAACAGCTTGATCGGCGTTGGCGGCGGCAGCATCGCCGGAATCATGATCGCCAGAAACTCCTGCCGCTCAAACCGGTCCCGCATCCTCTCGTAACGCTCGCGGTTGATGCGTTTCAGCAGGAACACTTCGCCGCCGGCCCGGCCGACGTAGTACGGGATCATGCTGCCCACTGCCGAGGCAAAGGCCGCCATAAAGCAGTACGCCAGGAGCTTCCTGTGATCGCTGTCGACATAGTCCAGCACCAGCCCATTCATCGTGGTGGGCAGCGGAAAGAATCCGGAATCGATGAATGCCAGTCCGCCGAGTCCCCAGATTCCCAGCGGCTTGAGGGTTGCCATCAGTACGGCGTTCAGCTTATGCAGGACAACTACGGGGTGCATGCTCACAACCTGTGATTCTACGTGGTCGGTAGTGAGTTGTCAGTTAGCGAGGTTCGAGGTTCGAGGGATTGGACGTGTTCGGCGACACAGCCGGATTGCTTGGCGATTTCCTAAACTTCCCTCTATGTCAAATACGTATCGCGATTTGAAGGTGTGGCAGAGGTCCATCGATCTCGCCGAAAAAATCTATCGGC
>DASWCA010000308.1:0-15477 GCA_036390355.1 Acidobacteriaceae bacterium | reverse complement strand
GACGACGGCTGCTTCCTGGGTCCCCGGCGGCCTTGCGGCTCAGCTCCTCTTCCAGGGCGGCATCGATCTCTCCTATGCACTCGGCGGCGGGGCGCTACCTTGCTTCAGCAGCTTCCTCGAAGAGACCCGATCGTCACAATCCACCTCGGCCGTGCTGAAGGATTTTCTCATTGGCGGCTTCCCGGTCTGCGCACTGACCATCAGCAAATCGTGCGGTACTGGCTCGAATGGCGCACCGCTTCCGGCGCTTACCGCCGACGGTACCCAAGTAATCTATAACTGGGTGGGATCTGTCCATAATTCCGGAGTAGGAACCTTGTCCAGTGTCCAGGTGAACGACACGTTGCCGGGCGGTTCCGTTGTCTCACATCCAACCCTCTCGTCAAACACACTGGCACCCGGAGCGACGGCGACGTTTACCGCCACCGCGACACTGACCATTCTCACAGCGGCCAATCTCACAGCGACCAACACGGCAACGGCATTGGGATTCTTCGGAACTACGGAGATTGACTCCAAGGCTCCTGCCGCCTCCGCAAGCTGCCACATCGATCCCAGCACGACGGTGAGCGTGGTGAAGCACTGCAGCGCGCCGGGACCGGGACTTACCTGCTCCGGATCGGGTTGCATAGTGCAGGTTCCGATCCGTGCTCAGGTTTGTAACCTGGGCTCGGTGAAGTTGCTCAATATCGGACTGACAGACAGTCCGTCCGCAACTCTAATCCCCTCCACCATCTCGTCTCTCGATCCTGTGGGAACTGTGGATAGTCACGGTCAGCCCACCGATTGCGCTGACGTAACCGGGAGCTACCAGCCGACAGCGTATGACGCTACAAGTGATGGCTCGACGAATGGGCGGTTCACGTTCACCGACGTCATCTCCATCACGTCGGCAACGCCAGCCATTGCCGGAACATTTATACCGGTTCCGCATGGCTGTCCCGCCGGGGCGTTGGCCTGCTCTGCCGTAAGCTGCCCACTTTGCAGCTCCGGCGAGTGCAGCGGAGCGCTACCGTAACGCAAGTACCAAGGGTGGCGGGGCTCCACGGCTCCGCCACTCGTTGTTTCGTGTATCTCCCGGTTCAATCAGGAACGATCCATATGCGAACTTACGTTCTAGCTGCTCTTGTGGTGGCGACGGTATGCCTGCCATGCCTCGCCCAGCCGGGCAATGGCGCTGCAAAAACAGCGGACGGCGTCACCACAAGTTCAAGCTATAGCCCGGTCCAGGGATTCGACGAGAAGAGAGATGCCGCGGCCGATATCCGGGCGGCGATCTCTGAGGCACAGCGCACGCACAAACGCGTCCTCCTGTACGTGGGTGGCAACTGGTGCCCGTACTGCGAGCAGATGCACGACCTCTTCCAGAGGGATTCCGAACTGCGTCAGCTTCGCGACGCCCACTTCATCACCGTACCCGTTGCATACGGCTACGGCAACGACAAGGGACAGGCATTGTCCTCTTACAGCAAAGTGCTCGGCATCCCGCACTTTTTCGTGCTCGAAAGTGACGGAAGCCTGCTGCAGTCGCAGCACCTGGTGGAGCTTCGCGACGGTGGAAACTACAGCGCCCAAAAGATGCGCGAGTTTCTGAATCGCTGGTCGCGCCCTGAGGCCGCTGTCCAGACTGCAAAGAAGGCGTCGGACTAAGCGCGGAGCTGGCGGATGCGGCGTAAGTCGTCGAGGAAGAGGACCTGGCATCGGACTTAGCTTGCAATGTTCCGGCGTAGAGCATGGCATTGGGCTACAATGTAGCTCAGAGGTGCCACTATGCCTGCCAATGCGGTTGTGCGCGCGCGAATTGACGAAAAGACGAAGAAGAAGGCGACAGTTGTGCTGAAGTCGATCGGACTGACTCCTTCTTCCGCCTTTCGGCTGATGATGACACGGATTGCGAGAGAGCGCCGGATGCCGTTCGAGGTGCTGGTGCCGAATGCTGAAACGGTCGAAGCTCTCGAGGCGGTGCGTCGTGGTGAAGTGACTGAAGTGGCGTCGTTCGATGAGTTAATTGAGAAGCTAAATGCGGACGATTAGCTATGGTTCGCGATTCAAGAAAGACTTCAAACGAGAGAGCCGCGGATTCCACGCAAAGAGTCTTGTCGCTGATCTGAAAGTTGTCACGGACATTCTGCGTGTCGATGAACCCTTGCCCGCGCGTTACGCCGATCACGCACTGAGCGGTAAGTGGTTGGGTGATCGGGACTGCCACATCAAGCCTGATTTGGTTTTGATCTATCGCAAGCCAGACGATAGGACGCTGCAGCTTGTACGTCTTGGTTCACACAGCGAACTTTCGCTTTAGGCGTTCCGAACGATGACTCCGGCGACGAGTTTGTAGTGAAAGCTGAAATAGGGTTCGCTGAGGCTGATGGTGAGCCATGTTTCGCTGGCTGCGCCGGCGAAGTTGGCGTGTGGATGAATCCCGTCGGGCAGTAGTTTGAGCCGATCGAGCCAGTGCGGGTCGGTGAGGGCGAAGTCGTAGGTGACGTAGTTGTGGTGGAAGAGGGCGCGATATTTCCGCTTGCCCTTATCTTCCCGAATCCACCAATAGATTTCGCTCGGACATATCAGGGTCAGGGACGATTTCATCGGCTTGTACTTCAACTCCCAGGCCGCTATGCGATCGCGATGATCGCGGAGTATCCCCTTCGATCCTGCCTTCTCGTTCGTCAGCCCAGCCCATTGCCTCTCTGTCGCCGGGCGCTCGATGAGACGCCAACGCGAGGGCGCGATCTGCCAGTCTTCGGGGTGCGACCTGGATCGGACGGCGTAGTGCACTTCAACCTCGATCGTATCGAGCAGGCGAGGTTCCGTGCCGTCGTCGAGCGCGTACTCGCAGGCGCACAGTGCGCCGTCCGAGGCGTTGCCGCGAAGGCGAATCCATGCGCCGTCTTCGACGTCGACTCCGGCGATACAGCGGCCGCCGTGTTTGTAGCTATTGGCGAGACAGACGATCGTCTTTCGCAACTCCGTACTCCTCTGCTGGAGGTTGCCAGTGCGTTACAGGTGGTGAACCGTGACATCGCCCCATTTGTCCGCGAGGTATTCGAGAACGAGACGGCGGTGGCAGTGTTCGGCAGTGAGTTCGCTGCAGAGCAGGACTGTGGGCTCGGCAAATTGTGCCCGGTCGATGGCGGTTTCGACGTGGCGCTCGCGCATCAGGCTGAGGAATTCGCCCTCGTAGGCGGGCCAGTCGCCTTTGCGTTTCTTGTAGGCGTCGAGCATCTCCTGTGTGGGCGCGAGCAGTGGCTCGTGGAGATATTCCGCGCTGCAGATCGCTTTCAGGAAGTAGGCGAGATCGTCGCGCTTGGCGAAGGCGGCGAGCTGCGATGTATTGTTCAGGCGGACGTCGAGCAGGCGGCGAATGTCCGCGGCCCTTATCGTGTTGAAGAAGTCCGCGGCGGACCTTTGGGTGAAACCGATGCTGTAGATCTCCATTTATCCTCGTCCAGTTCGGCGAATAATGCCGGTTGCGCCTCAATCAGTGCTTTGCCCGAGCACGCTGCCACCTGCGACTCTGCCTGTATTTCGCCATTGCCTCGGATGTGGATCACTTCGGCGCCGCGTTCGATGAGCACGCGTCCGATCAGCAGACGGCGGTGGCAGTGCGCGGGATCCTCTTCGCTGCACATCAGCGCGATGCGAAACTCGTCGGCTCCGCGTTCGAGCCGCTCGATGCCGCTGAGGAAGTCCTGGTCCTTACCCATCTTTGCGTAGCGCGCGCGGCCATATTCGTCGTAGTGGGCTTCGTCTTTCGGACGTCCGCCAACCACGTCGCCGAGGTAGAGATACTTCATCCCGGCGGAGGTGATCAGGTCGCGCAGTGCTTCGCGATCGAACTGCGGAGAGTAGCGGGAGTAGGGTGCGGAACGCGTGTCGACCAGCACTTCGATGCGATTGGCGCTGAGCAGCGAGAGGAAATGTTCGGCGCTATGGGACGAGTGGCCGATGGTATAAAACGTTCGCAACTCGTCTCCTTTCGCGCGGACGATGTGTGGATGGTACCGCACGCGGACGGCCGGCACGGTGCGGAGCGTCACGTCGCTTCACGGGCTCGGTACGGGCAGCGGGTGCGTCGGAAGTTGTGCCGGCAGGATGGCTACGAGTGACCAGGATCGCAGCCCAGTGAGAAGCGCAACGCAGCACAGATTTCATTCATCCGCAACGAACTCAACCGGGTCACGCGCAGGCCCAACCGCTCCTGGGGCACGCTGGCCGTGTTATGTAGCTTCACTGCGCAGGGCGCCTTCATGCCGTCTTCTTCGTCCAGCACAACCTCGGATGGCACACCGCGAATGGTTGAACTAATAGGTGCAACGGTCACGTTCGACAGATACGCAATGGCTGCGTCATCGGTGAGTACGACGACTGGCCTTGTCTTGTCGGGCGGAGCAAAAGTGTAGAGGCGGACCTCCCCACGCGCTATTCTGCCAGCCACGCTACCTCGGCTTCCCACATGTGCGATTCATCGCGGGTCTGCGGCTGTTTCAAATATCCTTCACGATCGCGCTCTTGCTTGGCGCGCAATTCAAGTCTTTGCAGGTGTTCCCGCAAAGCATCGCGTACCAGTGCGGAACGATTTCGTTTCGTCCGTCGCGCGACCTTGTCCGTCGCCTGCAGAAGCTTCTTATCGAGGACAATCTGGACGGTTTCCATATGTTGACTCCATTCCACAGTATACTCCATAGTCTCACTTCCTCGTCTCTGAAACTGCGTCCGCTTCATTCGGAGCGCTGGGATTGATGCCGAAGTCCCAGATGGTGGCAGTTGGAGGGCGGCGGCTGTCGTTTGCCGACTTCCATGTGGCGAGCAGGATGTATTCGCCTGGCTGGAGCGGCGCTTTCGGCTGGATGCGATACCAGTGGTCTGGCATCCGCACGATGTCCGATTCGATGACCGTGCTCTTGACCTTCGACCCGCTGAACGCTGGCACGCTAAGGGTTTCAATGATTCTCTTGCTCCCTTTGTGGAGAGCGCGCACAAGAGTGAAGCTCCATCCTTCGACGTTGCTGCCGATTCCCTGCCTGTCCTGATCCGGATCGACGTACAGATAGAAGCACGGGTTTACATCATGGAGTTGGTTCGCCGAGTTGGCTCCCCGCAGTTCGATCGACATCTTCGGACTGAAGAGCAGCGTTTGCGCAACGTGCGAATTGACCGAGGGATCGGATCGGTGAAATGGCACCAGTTGCCGTTTGCTCTGGTACGTCTCCAGCGCCCATGGAATGCTTGAGTCCGAAATGGTAAGGCCTGGCTCAACCTGAAGGGCTGTCTGCGCCAGAGTGCGGTCGGGGCCAAGGAAGACTGCCGATAGCAAGAGAAACACGGTCGCGATGCGGGAATGCTGCGCGTTCATCGTTCTTGTTCCTTTCATTTCTTCAGCAGCCACAGGATGCAGGCGTGCGGTTCAAGCGTCATGCTCTGGATGGATTTCAGCTTGCCCAGACTCTTGCCCGTCCACACGTCTTTGACCCGGTAGGTGGCGTCATCGAGGTTGAATGCCTCGAAGCTGCTGTTGACGATGAGCTGCGATTCGCCGGCGTTGAAGATGGCCAGAGCGATCGATCCTTCGGGCGAATCGGCGGGCAGGTCGGCGGTCCAAACGAGGATGTCGCCGTTATGCATCACCTGGCCGCTGCGAGTCGCCGTCTGGTCGATGCGGATCAGGTCGGCGTTGATGAGCAGCTTGTAGGTCGCATCGTCGAGCAGCGTGAGGTTTGCGCCCAGAATCAGCGGCGAGCGCGCCATCGACCACAGCGTGAGCATGGTCTGCTGCTCCGCGGGTGTCAGGCGCGTGGTCCTCGGCTTGCCGTCCCCGGGGACGGGGCGGAGCTCGCCCAGCGGCAGCATGTCGGCGTCGGGCCAGTTGCCGGGCTTCGTATACGGAGCCCACGCGGCAGTGGTTTCGAACTGGCTGGAGACGCTGCGGGGCCAGGGCCTCGGATTGACCCAGAAGTCCCAGATGTCATCGGACATTCGCCACATATTGGCGAGCTGGCCGACCTCTTCGGCGTGCGCAAGCGCCGTCGGCCCCGGCGACAGCGACAGCACGATCGGCCGGCCCGTCTTATCGATCGCCCTCCGGATCATGCGAATCTCTGCGGCCTTGTACGGATGATCGGAGATGCAATCGACCTTCAGCAGGTCGACGCCCCAGCCCGCATACTGGCTGAGCAGCGAGTCGTACCACGCCTGTCCGGCGGCGTTATCTTTGATGCCCCAGTTGGTCGGGTCCCAGGGACAGGCGTCGGAGGTATCGGCTGCGTCGGCAGCGTTGAAGCCGCTGCCGGCGATGGGGAGATTGCGCTCGACCGACGCGCGCGGAATGCCGCGAACAATGTGGATGCCGAACTTCAGGCCCTGCGCATGGACGAAGTCTGCGAGAGGCTTGAAGGTGGTGGACTGGATTGTCGCGATAAGCTTTGGCGGACCGGGAGGTCCCGGAGTAGCGGGCGGCGGGGGCGGCGGTTCGCCTTGCGAAGACTGCGCCGACGGAAAGCGCGCGGGAACGGGAACGTAACGGCCGTAATAATCGAGCGCGTAGTGGAGCGTGTCGGGCTTGGGGCGGTCTTCGGGATTGAAGAAGAACCACCCTTCGTCGATCACCGCGTAGTTCCATCCGAAGGGCTTCAGCTCAGTGGCCAGCACTTTAACGTTGGCGCGGAACTGTTCTTCCGTGATGGTGAGCCCATAGGAATCCCAACTGTTCCAGCCCATCGGGGGCGTCGCAGCGACTGTTGGTTTCGGCGGCGTTTGCGCGCTCATTGTTTGACCTGCAAGAACCCACATCAGAAGAAGACCCGCACTGCAGAATTTCATTCGACCCTCACGTGATCCTGAAACTCGCGATTGCGAGCCGCTTCCACGATACCGCGAGTGGCGGCGCGGCGGGAGGAACAACCTGCGTGAATCTTATAGGAAGGGATTCTCGATTCGGACTCCGGCAATCTTCTGGCCGGCATTCATATCTTCGGAGAGAATGACTTTTGCTCCGGACTTGAGCGCTGAGGCGAATATCAACGCATCCCAAAAACTGATCCTGGATTCGTCCTCGATCCGGAATGCTGCGCTAACGTCAGCGGCAGTGCAATCAATGCACCAGACGCTAAAGTCTTCCACGATCTGTCGTGCAGCCCGTTTCGTTAGAGGCTTTGCGATCTTGCGCGTGACGTTGACGTAAAACTCCTGCAGAACTTGTGGGCTCACAACAACGCTTCGCATCCTCAGCAGATCAGTCAGGTGCTGGCGCGCGATCGGATGTTTTCGCTTCTGGTCGGCGTCATGCGCGTAGATCAGGATATTTGTATCGACGAACGTCTTAGCGCTCATGAAGCTCTTCCCTGCTTACTAAGCGTCCCCCGCCCAGGTGCAGCCCGCGCTCCATTCGGGCGATAGCGGAGGCAGATGCTCTTTCCTGCTCTTCATCGTTATTTATCAGTGCCTCAATTTGATCCGCAAGCATGCCGCTGATCGAGGTGGAGCGCCTCGCGGCAAGGACCTTCGCCTTTTGAATGATGTGGGTGCTGAGACTGACGGTCACATTTTGCCTTCGAATCTGTGCCATTGGTTCCTCACGTGAAATTGTGCTGCACGTATTATACGTGCAACTGCTTTTTCCCCGATGTGGCGGCCGCAAGTCTCCGCGATCACTGCGGCAATCGTCGAGCATCGCCCGGACTTCGGAGAGGTTCATACCGCAAATGTTAAACGTGCCTGGCGTTCGGCGGAAGTCTACCCGACCTTCGACGTCGGACCTGGCTTCACCGGCACCGGCTGCGGCGTGCTCGCGAGTGCCCGCGGAGTCTTCCCTCCGTTCCCGGCAATCTGGTGTGGGCGGTGCGTGCCTCCCACAACCTGCACCGGCTGCTGCAGCGTCACGATCAGCGCTGTCGCCGGAGTCGTCCCGCAGCACTCGTAGCTGTGCGTGGTCGACGCGTCGAAGTAGATCGCATCGCCCTGCTCGGCCTGGTGCGAAGCCTCGCCGTGGCGAATGGTGAGCATCCCCGAGAGCACGAACAGGAACTCGCAGCCGAAGTGCTGGTGCGGGCGCGGGTCTGGACGACGATCGGGACCCGCCTTCGCAGGCAGGAACTCGGCGAAGTACGGATCGAGCTGGCGGTCGGGCACCAGATAGCCCAGCGACTCAAAGAAGTACGACGGATTTTGCACGCCCGATTGCGGCAGGCGCACGCGGTCCTTGCCGCGATGGATGCGGAACAGGGTCTGCGGCTCAGGCTCGAAGAAGTAGTTCAGGTCCTTGGAAAAGACCATGGCAATACGCGCGAGATTACGCAGCGTCGGGACCACGCGCCCGGTCTCAAGCTGCGACAGGAAGCTCGCCGAAAGGCCCGTGTGACGGCCCAGTTCGACCAGGCCCATCGACTTCTTCAGGCGCAGGTGCTTGATGCGTTCGCCGATTCGTTTTTCAGCGATCACCGTCTCAGCCGCCTCACCGTCGACCTGGATGGCGGGCGTTTCGGGAACTGCTTCGAGGCGAGGACGCACTCTTGCCGGCTGGGGAGGAGTGCTGGGGAGGATGACTGATGTCGCCATTGATGTTTGGGCCCCTATTGATTTTTTCAGGTCATATAAATGGATGTTTCCATAGCGTCAAACGATGTCCGCGAACCCGAACATTCATGGATCGCGGCCTTACCGCCACGACAATTCGAGAAATGCTATAGCCTCTGGTTGGATGCCTATTTTGCCAAAGAATCGGCCTGAAGATTGCCGGCAGGTGATGTTTTCCGCTCGACTTGCCGTGACCCTTGCGGCTGGACTGATGGCCGCTCTCCTGGGCGGGTGCGCCAGTCCCGGACCGCCGCTCCCTCCGTCGCTGAAGCTGCCTGAGATTGCTACTGGCCTGACCGCAACCCGCGTTGGCGATGCGGTAATGCTGCATTGGACGACTCCTTCGCGGACCACCGATAAGCTGCTGATTACTGGCCCGATTATGGCCGAGATCTGCCGCGACACGCCGCAGCCTGCGATCGCGCGCAAGCCCGGCCCTGACGCTGCCAGAACCGCAGTCGCAAAGTGCTCGGCGGTCGTTCGGGTGAAGGTGACGCCGGGCGTTTCGGATGCGGTGGACACGCTTCCCGAGCCGCTTGCGTCAGGGCCTGTCCGTCTGCTCGCATACAGAGTGGAACTGCTGAACACCGCTGGCCGGACCGCGGGACCGTCGCCGGCCGTGTTCGCGGCTTCGGGAGAAGCTCCGCCTGCGGTTCAGGACGTGCAGGTGAAGGCCACCAAGGCCGGAGTCGTCGTCGAGTGGAAGGCCGAAGCGCAGGGATCAGGGAACAGGGAACAGGGAACGGGCGGCGCGGATTTCGTTGAGCTGGATCGGACGGCCATTGCTTCTCCTGTTGCTGCTCCTGTTGCTTCTCCTGTTGCTGCGAATTCGGCTGTGGCTGCGGGTTCGGACTCTGGTTCGGGCTCCGCGAAGAAGAGCGGGTTATCGGGATCGGCGAAGGAGCCGGCCGAAGTGCGTCTTCGTGCTGGTGCGGCGGGCGACGCTGGCGGGACCACCGACCGGACCGCGCAGATTGGGCATACGTATCGCTACTCGGCGCAGCGGGTGCGCACGGTCGTGGCCGGCGACCAGGCAGTCGGCGACCAGACGCTGGAGGTGCGCAGCGTTCCGTCTGCCGTGGTCACGGTGGCGATGCTCGATGTGTTTCCGCCGGACATTCCGGCAGGGCTGGTCGCTGTTCCGGGGTTCGCGGAGGAGCAGAAGCCGGCGATCGACCTCTCATGGGACCCGAACATGGAGCCGCGCATCGCAGGCTACCGGGTCTACCGGCGGGATGTTTCTCCGCAGGGCCAGGCCGGCGCTTCCGATTCGTGGCAGCGGCTCGGCACGGAGCTGGTGCGAGTCCCGGCATATCGCGACCCGACAGTGACGGCCGGGCGGAGGTACGCCTACCGGGTGACGGCGGTCAACGAGGTAGGGAACGAATCCGCGCCGAGTGGTGAGGTCGCCGAGACGGCTCCGGCGGAGTGAATGCATCAGGACTGCTCGACGCCGTTCGACCGAGCGATGAAGAGGATTTTATCGGTCTCGAAGCACGAGCTGCAAAGACGACTGGAAGCTGAGAAGACTTAGGGCGAGGTCCTAGAGGGCGTCGAAGTAGAGCCGATATTGCTTGTCGGTATAGCCCGCTACCCTGACAATTGACTTGAGGGTTTCCCGCTTGACTTCCTTGTGATTGGGAATTGAAATCGTCACGCCTGCCCTGCTCCGATGGGTCATGACGATGTGGTTCGATTCCCGCCTGACTTCCCAGCCGATCGACTCGAACACTTTCTTATGCTGAAGGCCACTGGCCAAGGGAAGTTCAGATAGGGACATATCCTCACGCGTATTGCAGATGAGGTGTGGGATCAATTGTTAGTCGATCTTGAGACGATATCCCACGCAAATCTGGGGGAGATTGGCGGCACATCATCTGTTTCAAGCAGTCCTCAAAGACCACGCTGAGGCATAGTCTCATAGCATCTTCGATGTTCTGGCGCGCTTCTTCCTGTGTGTCCCCTTGCGACACACAGCCTGGCAATTCCAGGCATTCGGCAACGAAGTATGTGCCTGTATCATCTTTTGCCTCTTTGAAAACTATCGTCAAAGAGAGCTCCGCTGAAGTGTTGCTCTTCTTCATCGCAGACGATATTTCCGTATGTAACGCCATGACTTCCTCGCTTTCCACCTGGCGACCGGGAAAGACTAGTTCTTTTTACGCCAGAAAAACATGCGACTTGCGTGCCATCGCGTACAGCACCGTTTGTAAAAGCTGAGCATTAGACGCGTCCGACGTTCCAAAAGGTTCGAAGCATTGCACTTCGACCCTTCTCCCGAGTGGGTGTAAACGACACGATTACAGTATGGCAGATTTTTTCACTTGACAAGGTCTTTCTTTGGATTATGGGCGAGCAACCGGAGATATGACTTCTTGCCACGTTTCCTGCGATATGGATTGGGCGGATGTTTTCTTCCACTTTCCGGTGATCTATAAGCCGTCTGGAATGAGCGGATCGCTAGTTATATACCGGGGGGTGGGGGCATGACGGCAGGCAGGATGACCGCTTTAGGAGTCGGAGGCATTGACTCATCGGTAGAGAGTAACCCCACGATAGGCGCGGTGAGACTGCGCCGATCATGGGGCACCCAGTTCCCCGGCGGGACGGGCATTACCAGGTGTAGTGGACGGTGTAGGTGATTTTGGTCTGGGTGGCGGCGGGGACTGTGATGGGGAACTCAATGGTGGCGCTGTCGCGTTTGGTGAACCTGGTGGACTGGGCGTTCACCTGTTGTTCGGTGAGCTGCCAGTTCTGGCCGCGGTTCATGTGTTCGACGACGGCGACGCTGACGGGCGAGGTCTTCTGGTTCTTGACGGTGATCTCGAAGGTTTCGTCGATGGTGTGGGCGCGCTGGTCGACGTGGAAGTCGGTCTGCTTGCGCTCGCCGGTGACGTCGAAGGCGCTGCCGACGGGGACTTTGACGGTCTCGTCGGTGGGCGTGTGGTTGATGGCGCCTTCGCCGATGAACTCCATCTGGCCGCCGGTGTCGCGGCGGTAGAGACGGATGCGGCCGGCGGGCAGCGGCATGCCGAGATGGTTGGCGGTGGAGTTTTTGATCTCGGCGCGGACCGTGACCTTGGTATTCGAGGCGCTGCCGAAGGTCGGCTGATCGTTGTGGCAGCCGGGGCAGAGGTAGAAGCCTTGCTGCATCGCGGCGCCGTCGTACTCGTAGATGCGGGCCATGGTGATGTTGGCGGCTTCGATGAACTGGACTTGCTTGGTTTCGCCGGCGGTGAGCGAGACGGTGCGGTTGAGGTCGTAGAGGTGGAAGTCGTCGAAGGCTTGCTGGGTGACCTGGTCGACGGCGACGGACTCGGCCGTGGCGAACATCGCGCCGTTGATGTTCATCGTGCGGGGGCGCAGGTTCTGGAGCTTGGCCACGTCTCCGGCCATGAGCTTGATGCGGGCTTCGGGGAAGTCGGTGCCGGAGTTGTTCTGTATCGTGACCCAGCCGAGCAGATCGACGGGCTCGGAGCCGGTGACGTTCTGCGATTCCGGCGCGACGACGTTGTAGGTGGCCTGCCAGGACATGCCGTGGGTGATGTAGGCGAGTTCGGCGGCAAGATGCGCGGCGCGCGGCGCCTCGATCTGCCAGCGGAGGGTGGGCTTGAGCAGCAGGCCGTCGGTGGCGGCGGGGAAGAGCGGCTCTCCCGGGAGCTGGAACTGAATAAGGCCATCGGCCTCGATCATCGGCTGATTGCCGGCGCGGATGATCTTGCCGGGGAGTGTGATGGGCTTGCCGTCGGCGGTTTCGCCGCGGGCGAACAGGATGGTCTTGCCTTCGAACTTCTGCAGCATGGAGTTCTGGTCGATGACGCCGGCGTCGTAGTTCTGCTCGATGACTTTGAATGGCGTCTTGCCGGTGGGGTCGCGGAGAACGACGGAGTCGGGCTCGAGCTGGCTGGTGACGTTGGTGGTGGTGACCTGGTTGTGCCCGGCGGCGAGGTTGAGGTCGACGGTGGTGCGGGCGACGGCGAAATCCTGGTTATAGATAGTGAGGGCTACCGGGCTGGCGCCGCCCTGCTGGGCTTGCGCGGAAGTTGCGAGGGCCGAAGTTGCGAGGACGGCGAAGAGGAGTGCAGAGTGCAGCTTGAGCATTGTCGGGTACCTGTCTTTCTTATAGCCAAGACGGGCGAGGATGGGAATCTTGCAGGAAAATTTTGAGAAAATTTGAAAGAAAGAGTTGAGCGGGCGCTGGCTCAGAGGGAGACAATTGCCAGCCCCGGAACCATCTGGAAGTGGCGCACATTGGCGGTTGCGACGCGGTAGCCAACCTCCAGCGCCGTGACCCCGATCAGCAGGTCAGAGAGCGCCACACGAACACCTTGGGCGGCATTCTCGCCGTCGATCTGCCCGGCCCTGAGAGCCACCGGAACCGTCACCGGATGCACTGGCAGAGCGGCCATCAGTTCATTGAGGAACTGCCGCCGCGTGGCTTTTCTCTGAGGCGTGTTGGCGCGGGCTACTCCGTGCGCCAGTTCGATCAGCGTAACGACCGACATGGCCACATCCTCGCCGGCGGCGCGCACGGCGATTTCGGCCAGAGCTTGCCGGGCATTCTGGCCCTTGCGTTCTGCCGCGATGAGTACGCTGGAGTCGAGGATCAAGCCCACCGGATCAGTCCCATGCCGGATTCAGCGGCTCGCGATGGGTGGCGACTGCCGCCGCAACGTCGCTGGCGAAGTCCTCGTCGATGGTTGCCGCGGAGTCGGCGGGCAACAGGGCGATACACTCTTCGATGGAGCGGCGCGGCGGCGCGGGCGTATGCAGTACGGCGACCGGATACGCATCGGATTCGATGACGACCTCGGCTCCGGCGCGCACGCGGGCCAGCAGACCGGCGAAGTCGCGGGCCGCTTCCGCCTCCGAGATGTGGAACGTTGCCATAGTTACGATGATACCCTCATTTCCGCTTTTTCCTTAGCAGACTGAAACGAGCCGCTAAAAGAAGAACGTCGGTCCTGCTCTTCCTCGTCGGATCCGATGTCCAGAGCGTCGAACAGTTTCTCGGCAGCGGGGCGGGGTGCGTACGTGGTTAGCTAGTATGGTGTTGGGGGCTGCACTCCTCAGCAACCCGCAACTCGAACCTGGCAACTCGAACCTTGGCAGACGACTTCGCCCAACTCGTCAAGCAGCAGGCCGACATCGTCCGCGTGATCGGCGACTACCTGAAGCTGCGCAAGACCGGCGCCCAGAACTACACCGGCCTCTGCCCGTTCCACAAGGAGAAGACGGGCTCGTTCAGTGTCAACGCCACGCACGGCTACTACTACTGCTTCGGGTGCCACGAAAAGGGCGACGTCTTCAACTTCGTGATGAAGATGGAGTCGCTGAGCTTTCCGGAGGCCGTTCGCGCGGTCGCGACGAAGGCCGGGATTCCGCTGCCCAAGCGCGAGTTCTCGTCGCCGGAAGAGGCGCGCGAGGCCGGCCTGCGCCGCCAGCTCATCGACATCCACGAGGCCGCGACGCAGTACTTCGAAGCCGCGCTGAAGTCTCCGGAGGCCGCGCGCGCGCGCGAGTACCTGACTGGCCGCGGAGTCTCGCCTGAGACGGTGAAGACCTTCCGCATCGGCTACGCGCCCGACGACTTCAACCACATGCGCGACGCGCTGAAGCAGCACTTCCCGGAGGAAGTCCTGCGCGCCAGCGGCCTGTTCAGCGCGAAGGAGCAGGCCGACGGCTCGCCCGGGTCGATGTACGCGCGCTTCCGCAAGCGCATCACGTTTCCCATCGCGAACGAAGCGGGCAAGGTGATCGCCTTCACCGCGCGCGCGCTCGAGACCGACGACAAGACGCCGAAGTATCTGAACTCGCCCGAGTCCGCGCTGTATACGAAGGGCAACGTCCTCTTCAACCTCGATAAGGCTAAGGCCGAGATGAGGAAGTCGGATTTCGCTCTGCTGGTCGAGGGCCAGATGGACTGCATCTCTGTTTATATGGCGGGAATTCATAACGTCCTCGCCGTCTCGGGAACGGCCTTCACCGAGGCGCAGGTTCGCCTGCTCGGCCGCTTCACCAAGCGCGTCATCGTCAACTTCGATCCCGACACGGCTGGCGCGGCCGCTGCCGAGAAGTCGATCGGGCTGCTGACGGCCGAAGATTTTGAGGTGAAGGTGATCACGCTCGAAGGCGGGCTCGATCCGGACCGCTTCGTCCGCGAACAGGGCATTCAGGCCTACGGAGCCGCGCTCCGCTCCGCGCGCCGCTACTCCGACTACCTGATCGAGCGCGCGCGCCAGCTCTTCCCCGGACACACCGCCGAGGCAAAGGTGAAGGCGTTGAACTTCCTGCTGCCGCACATCCGGCGCATGACCCACCCGATCCGGCGCAGCGAGTTCGCCGAGGACGCCGCCAACAAGCTTGGCATCGACTCCAGCCTGATGCGCCAGGAGTTGAAGCAGGCCGCCGCGCAGCGCATGGCCAGCGTTCCCGCACACCGGGCTGAACCGCTTACGGAGACGGAGCGCATCCTGCTGCGCGCGCTGGTGCTGCCCGAGTCCGACTCGGCCCGCGTCGTCGCCTCAACATCGCTCGCGGACCATCCTGAATGGATCGCCGACCTGGCGACGGCCGATCTGCTGGACGCGCTCGCCCACGCGCCCGCGCCGTCGAATCCGCTGGATGCCGCCTCGACTGATGAGGCGCGCGAGCACCTTGCGCGGGCGCTCGACCACACGCCGCAGCCTACCGATCCGCCGCTGACCCAGCAGGTTGAAGGGGCGCTGCACACGCTCGAACACCGCCGCCTGGAGCGCCGCCAGCGCGAACTGCGCTCCCAGATCGCCGAAGCCGACCGCCGCGGCGACCAGCCCATGCTCACGCAGCTCATTGCCGAGAAAGTCACGGTCGACCGCGCGCTCCGCAATCACTGGGGATCGGCCAATGGATAGCCACACAAAGCGC
>DASWCA010000307.1:0-4630 GCA_036390355.1 Acidobacteriaceae bacterium | reverse complement strand
GCCGCCGGCGTGGTGCGGGGAGTGCCGGTTGAGGCTCAGGGTGCGGGAGGGCATGCGGCGGCGCAGGCGTGGCCGGAGAATGGAACGCTGATTCCGGATGAGGGCTGGCGGCTTTGGGTGGATCAGAAGGCGGAGTGGAAGCAGGATGCGATCTACCTTCCCGACGACTTATGGCAGTATCCAGAAGACGACTCGGTGGTGACTCACACGGTCAACGAGACGACCCACATGCTCAACGAATTGCCAAACAATCCGCCGACCGGCGGGTGGAAGGTGTTGGCACCGGGTGGCAAGGCCGAGCGCGAAGCGAAGATCGTCACGCTGCCGGGGACGGTTGAGCAGCATTTCTGGCGGAAGTACGGGGCGGGCGAGGATGGCAAGCCCCGGCCGTATACACCGGTGGAGTATCGGTATGCGGCGGATGATCCGGTGCCGCAGAATGGCGCGTATTTCGGCGTGTCTTGGTGGTGGCGGGAGATCGAGGTTCCCGCGAAGATGAAGGGCAAAAGCATCTTCCTGCATGTGCGTGGGGCACATCTGCGGGCCGAGGTTTATTTGAATGAGAAGCTGGTGGGCTACTCAATTATGGAGGAGCTGCCATTTGAGGTGGAACTGACTCATACGGCAAAGCCGGGTGAGAGAAATGTGCTCGCGATCCGGATTACGAATCCGTTTGGGCGGTTTGACTGGGTGGATGGGCTGAATGAGCAGTGGGGCGCAGTGAAGCTTTACCGGTCGCATGGGTTTGGTGGGCTGGATCGCGGGATGACGATCTCGGCGGTCGAAGGGGAAGCCCGCATTCTTGATGCGTATGTGCTCAATCGGCCTGAGTCGAACGTCGCTCAATTGTGTGTTAGCGCGCTTGTGGATGTATGGGTGATCGGCGCGCCAAATGTCGACCCTGTCTCCTTTATCAGTGCCGAGGTGATCGATCCTCAAAGTGGAAAGCGGCTCAACTCGACGATCAGTGACGGCGGCTTCGGATTCTCCTCGAATGGGCAAAACGGGCTGGCAGATTACACGTTCACGTTGCGCTGCCCCGACGCGAAGACGTGGGACTTGGCTGCGCCGCATCTCTATCACCTTCGTGTAACGCTCAAATATGAGGGTACTGCCGTGAACTCGAAGGCCCATGACACTCGCACGATTGCATTTGGGTTTCGTACGTTTGCGCCGGAGGGGTTGGGGGCGAATGCGCTGTTTCGGCTGAACGGGCGGCGGATGAAGATTTATACGGCGATCTCGTGGGGGTATTGGGGGATCAACGGGATGTGGCCGACGCCGGAGCTGGCGGAGAAGGAGGTGACGCAGGCGAAGAAGCTGAACCTGACGTGCCTGAACTTCCATCGCAACCTGGCGAAGGAGGATGTGCTGCGCGCGCACGACCGGCTGGGGCTGCTGCGCTATATGGAGCCGGGTGCGGGGAAGATGGCGATCGGCCGCATGCCGATGGGCGCGGCAGCGAGTTCAAACTCAGTAGTGATGGAAAAGGTGACGGGCTCGGACGATAAGTTCGCGCAGCGTTACATGTTTGTGAAGTGCGTGGAGATGGTGAAGGCGTTCCGGTCGCATCCGTCGGTGATTGAGTACTGCCTGCAGAACGAGATTGGGGCGGACCTGAAGAACCCGGACACGATTGCTGTCCTGGAGGCGATGCATAAAGAAGACCCGAGCCGCTGCGTGGTGCTGAACGACGGATTTGTGGCGCCTCCGCGGAAGGCGGCGCAGGCGTGGTTCGAGCCCTGGAGCGATAAACTGCACCGTAGCGATGAGGAGGAGTGGGGCGGGTGGTGGAATCAGCACCAGGGCGCGGGCGATCAGTGGTACGACGAGTTTTATAAGGGGCCGAACGACTTCACGTACAGGTCGCCAGAGGGCAAGGTGATTTCGGAGTTTGGCGAGATGGAAGGGTGTGCAACTCCGGATAACCACTCGCTGATGCTGCATGAGCTGGCGAATCCGAAGGACACGGGCATTGGCAACCAGCCGGCGAATACGAGCTACGACCTGCGCGACCATCAGGAGATTGTGGCGGCGTACGACAAGTTTCTGGACAAGTGGGGATTCCGCGGGGCGTTTCCGGCGACGGAGAAGGTTTGGACCGCGCTGGGGAAGAAGTGCTACGACACCTGGCAGAACTACATGGAGAACGCGCGGATCAGCGATGAGCTGGATTTTGCGGCGATCTCGGGTTGGGAGTCGACGGCGATCGAGAATCATTCGGGGATCGTCGATAACCTGCGGAACTTCAAGAGCGATCCGGGGCCGATTGCGGCGACGCTGCTGCCTGTGAGGCCTGTGGCAAAGCAGCGGGCGATGTGCACCGCGATGGGAGAGACGGCGACGTTCGATCTGTATTTGCTGAATGACACGGATGCGGCTGCGACCGGGACGTTGAGCTTTACAGCGGTGACGCCGAGCGGGAAGCTAGTGAAGTTCGAGGAGTGGCCTGCACCGGAGTGGAAGCGGGATCGGTTCAGCTACCTGGTGAAGGAGGCGTTTGTAACGCCGAAGCTTACAGAAGAGGGGATGTATAGATTCAAGTTCGCGATTTCGTCTGCAGCGATGGCAACACAGACGAAAGAGATTTGGGTAACCGAGGCGCATGGAGAGGTGCCTTGTCGGGTCCCGGTCGGTGCTATAGCGGGCCCATTATCCCGTCCGCCGTGCCACCTCGGCGTAAAGGTTGCGACGGCTGGCATACCCATCGGGTTACATCAACAGCTTGCGGCACTGCTTGGCAGGGCTCCGCAGGAGTTTGTTGCGGGGGAGAAGTATGACGTGATTGTGTCGGCGGGATTGGTGGCAGGTGCGGCGGGAAAGCAGAATTCAGGTGATACGACGGGGCTGGAGGCTCAGCCTGCAAGCGTCGTTGGGCCGATCCAGACGACGGCGCAGGTGGGCGTGCTTGCCGAGGGCATCCTCGAGGCTGTGAAAGCCGGCACGCCGTTGCTGGCGATCCCGCAGGCGGATGCGCTGTCGGATGGCGTGGCGAAGCAACTCGCTGCAGCGGGAGCGTTCACCTACAACGGGACGGTCGGCGATTTTCGCGCGCCGTGGATGGGCAACTGGTACTTCGTGCGCAAGCACCCGGTATATGCGGGACTGCCCGTCGATCAGGCGATGGGGATTCACTATCAGGCGAAGGGGCGTGAGTCTAACGGGCTGCTGATTGATCGTGCGCCGGGCGGGGCCGAGGTGGAGATCGTGGCAGCGTATTCGCGCGACCATGACCGCAGGATCGGCGCGGGGACGTTTACGACAAAGCTCGGCAAGGGGAAGGTACTCTATCATCGCGTGCCAGCACTGCATCCGGTGCTGCAGGCACGATTTTTGGCGAACGCTCTCGGATGGCTAACGAGTTAAGGTCCTGGTTCACTACTTTATGGAATGACGACCACATCTGGAGTTTTGCAAGAGGAGTTAAGCAAACATGGCGGCACATGTACGGATTGGGATTGATCTTGGGGGCACGAAGATTGAAGGGCTGGCACTGGACGAGGCGGGTGAGGAGATTGCGCGGCTCCGCATTCCGACGCCGCAGCACGACTATGCGGCGACGGTGAAGGCGATCGTAAGTGTGGTCGATGATCTCGAACGCCGCGTTGGCGGGATCCGCAGCGAACGTGAGGAGACGTCGGTGGGAGTGGGAATTCCGGGCACGATTGTGCGGGCCACGGGGTTGGTAAAGAACGCGAATTCGACATGGCTGAATGGGCAGCCGTTGGAACACGACCTGTCGACTGCGCTGGGCCGGCCCGTTCGCTGCGCCAACGATGCGAACTGTCTTGCTGTCTCCGAGGCCATGGATGGCGCGGCTGCTGGAGCGGAACTGGTTTTCGCAGTGATTCTGGGTACGGGTTGCGGTGGAGGGATTGCCGTTAACGGACATGTGCACCTTGGGCCGAACGGAGTTGGTGGCGAGTGGGGACACAATCCGCTGCCGTGGGCGACGGAGGACGAGCTACCCGGCCCGCACTGCTACTGCGGACGGACGGGGTGCATTGAGACTTGGATCTCCGGCACCGGGCTGGCGCGCGATCACGCAACGCTGCATCCGCCGGGCGCAGGGCGGCGGCTTGCGGGGCCGGAGATTGTCGCAGCGGCTGCGGCGGGCGATAAGGCGGCCGAGGCCAGCATAGTGAGGTTGGAAGATCGCATTGGGCGCGCGCTTGCATCGGTTGTGAATCTGCTCGATCCCGATGTCATCGTGATTGGGGGCGGGCTGTCGAAGCTGGATCGGCTTTATCGGAATCTGCCGCTGCTGATTGCGCGGCACCTGTTTGGCGGGGGCGCGCTGGCGACTCCTGTGCTCAAGGCGAAACACGGCGATGCGAGCGGAGTTCGCGGGGCCGCGTGGCTGTGGCCTGAGTAGGATTCGTCTCCGGTTACGGCTTTCGGGCGAGGGCGACGCGCGGGATGTGCTGCAGGTCGTCGACGAAGCGGAGGTCTTTCCATTCTGCCAGCAGTGAGGCGATTGCTTCGCGCTGGCCGTGTCCAATTTCAAGAGCGAGGAGGCCGTTCGGTTTGAGCGCACCGAGCGCCTGCGGGATGAGGCGGCGGTAGATTCCCAGGCCGTCTGCGCCGGCGAAGAGCGCAGTAGCGGGTTCATGCTCGCGCACCTGGGGAT
>DASWCA010000306.1:0-3521 GCA_036390355.1 Acidobacteriaceae bacterium | reverse complement strand
CTTCTTCAACAACCGCACCATCAACTTCAACACGCTCGAACTCATCGCCCCCAACCGCTTCACCAACCTCACCGTCATGGAGGCCGACCTCCTCCGCTTCCTCACCGACCGCGAAGGCCAGATCGTCTCCCGCAAGGACATCCTCGAACAGGTCTGGCGAGTCCACGAGGACACCGATACCCGCGCCATCGACAACTTCATCGTCCGCCTCCGCCGCTACATCGAAGACGACCCTGCCAATCCGCAGCACCTCACCACCGTCCGCGGCATCGGCTACCGCTTCCTCGCCAACCCCTGATATCGTTGCTCGTCGCTTGATCCGGTTCCACCGGTCACGCCAAAGAGGAAATCCACGCACATGAGCCGCCCTGCAAAGAACATCAGCTTCACCCTCTGCCTTACTCTTCTAACTTTTGAGCTCGCCGCCACCGCCCCGGCCCAGACCAATTTCCAGACCCTCCTCGTCGGCGTCGACCACCGCACCACCGTCAGCCTCAACGGCGACTGGCACTACCTCGTCGACCAGTCCCCGGCCCGCGCGCTCTACACCGGCACCGGCGCGATCAACGACAAGAGCTACGCCATGAACACCCGCCCCAACATCTCCACCGGCCCGCACAACGAGGAGTATGACTTCTCCACCGCGCCCACCCTGCGCGTTCCCGGCGACTGGAACACCCAGGTTCCGCAACTCTTCAACTACGAAGGCGTCGTCTGGTACCAGCGCGACTTCGAGGCGCATCCCAAACCCGGCACTCGCAGCTTCCTCCACATCGGCGCCGCCAACTACCGCTCCCATGTCTGGGTCAACCAGAAGCGCGTCTGCGATCACGAGGGCGGGTACACTCCCTTCGACTGCGAAGTCACCGCCGTCCTCCACTCCGGCTCCAACTTTGTCGTCATCGCCGTCGACGCCACCCGTCTCGTCGACGGCATTCCCTCCACCGGCATCGACTGGATGAACTACGGCGGACTCACCCGCGACGTCTCCCTCGTCACCGTACCCACGCACTTCATCGACGACTACGACGTCCACCTCGCGCACGGCGCCACCTGGCAGCCCGGCAACACCGAACTTACCGGCTACGTCCACGTCCTCGACGCGCCCGCCGGAACCGCCGTAACCCTCGACATCCCTGAAGCGGGCGTCCACACCACCGCCACCACCGACGCGGAAGGCCGCGCGCCCTTCGACATCAAAGCCGCCAGCCTGACCCTCTGGTCGCCCGAGTCCCCCCGCCTCTACAAAGTCACCCTCGCCTCAGGCTCTGGCGATCAGCAAGACAAACTCACCGACGACGTCGGCTTCCGCGACATCCGCGTCGACGGCACCCGCATCCTGCTCAACGGCAAAGCCGTCTTCCTCCGCGGCGCCAACATGCACGCCGAAGCTCCCGTCCGAGGCGGCCGCGCCAACACCGACCAGGACGTCGCCACCATCTTCAGCTACCTCAAGGACCTCAACGCTAACTTCGTCCGCCTCGCCCACTACCCTCACGACGAGCGCATGGAACGCACCGCCGACCGCGACGGCGTCATGATCTGGTCCGAAATTCCGCTGTGGCAGCACATCTCCTTCGATAAGCCCGAGGTCTATGCCAAGGCCACCTTCATGCTCAACGAGATGATCCGCCGCGACCGCAACAAGGCCTCCGTCATCCTTTGGTCGGTCTCCAACGAGACCCCCAACAACCCCACTCGCACCGAGTTCCTCACCAATCTCGCCAACGAATCCCGCAAGCTCGATCCCACCCGTCCCGTTACGTCCGCCCTCCTTGGCCCGCGCGCCAACGGAACCGAGATGGATGAGAACGATCCTTTCGCGCAGGCCCTCGACGTCGTCGGCCAGAACGAGTACATCGGCTGGTACACCGGCACCGCCGAAGAAGCCGACACCACCCACTGGACGCTCCCCAACAAGCCCATCATCATGAGCGAGTTCGGCGCCGAAGCCAAAGCCGGCAACCACGGAGCCGTCCACGATCGCTGGACCGAAGAGCAGCAGGCCTACGTCCTCCAGCACCAGATCATCATGCTCAACAAGATCCCTCAACTCCGCGGCGTCACCCCCTGGATTCTGATGGACTTCCGCTCGCCCACCCGCAACATCCCCAAGCTCCAGGACGGCTACAACCGTAAAGGCCTCATCGCCGAAGACGGCAAGCGCAAACAGGCCTTCTTCACCATGCAGAAGGCATACAAAGACCGCACCCTGGGCAAACCCGAATAGCCAAATTCAGGTACAAATTCGGTAAGAATTCGGGTGCCCGTAGCCTGCCCTGAGCTAAGCCGAAGGGTCAGACCCAGTCTGACGTGGGGATACATTCCCCGAAAGCGCCTCGCCATCCGTTGTTCACTCCGAAAAACTATATAGCCGATTCCATCGTCTATACAGTAGACTGTGGCTCCAAAGGGCGGCTTCGCCCCGCTGTCTTCCTGGCCAGGAGGCACTCCATGTCGCGATGCACGCTCCGTAACATCTTCACCGTGCTCATCTACGCCGGCGTCGCCATCTTCCTCTTCCCCTACCTCACCGGTCACTTCTCCAACGCCCTCATCTTCCTGGTCGCCGGCATCGGCCTCGCCGTCCTCTGCGGCGTCCTGCGCTGCGTCTGTATCGAGGGCGATTGCCCCGACCGCGTCCCCAATAATCCCGTCCAAAGCACTGCCCATCCTCCGCACCAGCAGCCACCCCACAGCGCTTAGTCATCTCCAGCAAACCGCTGCGCAACACCATCTCACCGTGTTAATTCTCGCCCCCGCCGGGCAACCCTTTCGACCGTTAGCAATCGATCTCCGCTTTTAATTGTCCGATAACCTTCTCCCCCTTTCCTCCGGGCTAACCTCGCTCTGCTCGCCCATTCGCGCGAGCGTTCGCAAACTTCACTCCATGCGAGGCCCCGTAATGTCTACGCAGAACCGTGTCCCACGCAGCATCGCTTTCCGATGCAGCGCCGCCATTCTCGCCGCATTGCAAGTATTCGCGATAACGCCTGCCCCAGTGCTCGCGCAACCACCCGGACAGTCCGATGACAAGGACAACGGCGCTTCCACCAAAACCCCCATCAAGCACGTCATCGTCATCATCGGAGAGAACCGCACCTTCGACCATATCTTCGCCACCTACCAGCCCGTCCACGGCGAAACCATCGACAACCTCCTCTCCAAAGGCATCGTCAACGCCAACGGCACGCCCGGTCCGAAGTTCGCCCTCGCGGCCCAGAACTCCGCCCAGGACACGGCCGCCGACCTCTACCAGGTCAGCCCTACCGGCAAGTCGCCCTATCCGACACTGCCCGCCCCGCTCGCCGGAGGCCCGAAGACTCCCTTCATCTCCTCACTCGCCGTCGCCGAGGCAGTCGAGAACGGCCTGCCCAACACGCAGTACTACACCTACCTCACCACCGGCGGCACCGGCCTCGCCTCCGGCGCTCCCGACACCCGCGTCCCCAACGTCAACAATCTCCCCAACGGCCCCTTCCAACTCACCCCCGGGGTTCCCTACGACGCCTACGCTGCCA
>DASWCA010000305.1:0-2777 GCA_036390355.1 Acidobacteriaceae bacterium | reverse complement strand
CCATATTGCGGCGAACCGCTGGGCGAGCGGACGCTGGAGTGTCGTGCGCCTCTTCGACCGCCACCACGCGACCGTAGGGCCAGGAGTTTTCCGGCACGGCATTCAGCGCCGCCGGCAGGTCGCTCACGCGCAAGGTGAGGTCCTGTCGCCGTGCACTTACAGGCCGCAGCAGTCCACCCGCGCCGAGCTGGCTGGGATTCGCATCCGACAGCGTCACATGCAGCGTGGCCATGTTTTCCTGGACGGTGAGGTAGGGGTTCTCCCAGCCGGAGAGGCTGTGTACTGCCATATACCGGGTCTTCGAGGGCGGCGGAATCAGGTCCAGCTCCTGCCGGGCCGACTCAAGCTGCTGTGGGCTTGCAGTCGCGCTCTTGGTGCCTGCGGAAGCGCGATTGCAGCCGGAAAGCGCGATAGAAGCGGAAAATGCGAGACAAATGGCGATCACAGGCGCAAGACGGTGCTTCGATGAAAAAGAGGCGAGAAAGGTTGAGGGACAGTTCGGGGAGGGAGAAAGAGAAAAAGACATAAGCTCGTCTACCAGCATACCAAGCTGTTGGATGCGATTTCTACTCAATTCGTCCGATCATCGCCCAATCCATTTCGGGCTACGCTTCTCCAGAAACGCCGCTGTTCCCTCGCGCTTGTCCTCAGTCCCGCACAACCGACCGAAGATTGTGGCTTCGAGCGCCAGAGCCTCATCCAGCCGCAGGTCGGCTCCGCGCCCGACCGCCTCGATGGCTGCCGCGACCGCCATCGGCGGCATCTCTGCGATGAGCTTCGCGAGCTGCAGGGCTCGGTCCATCAATGCGGAATCGGAATCTCCCGCAACGACCTCGTCTACAAGGCCGATGCGGAGCGCCTCGGCTGCATCGACCATTGCGCCGGTGAGGATCATCTTCAACGCCGCGCCCTGGCCGACGAGCCTCGGCAGCCGCTGCGATCCGCCATATCCCGGAATCAGCCCCAGCTTGATCTCCGGTTGCCCCAGCCGTGCGGATTCGCCGGCCAGGCGCAGGGTGCAGGCCATGGCGAGCTCGCATCCGCCGCCCAGCGCGAAGCCGTCGATGCACGCGATCACCGGCTTGCCCAGAGTTTCGATCCGGCGGAAGACTCGTTGTCCGCGCCCGGCAAGCATTTCGCCGGAAGCTGCGTCGGTCCCGGCAAGCTCCGCAATGTCGGCTCCTGCGGCAAAGGCTTTGCCTCCTGCGCCACGCAACAGAACCACGCGGACATTTTCGTTGTCCGCCAGCGCGGTGAATGCCTCGTCCAGTTCGCGAAACATGGTCGCGTTCAGCGCGTTGAGTACCTCCGGGCGATTTAGTGTCATGGTCGCCACGCGTGCCTCGACCGCCAACTGCAACGTCTCGTAGGTCATTTCATCCTCCGCTGAGTACCCCGCGGTGCTCCGAGCAGAATAATCGAAAAATCACAAGATATCTGTCGTCTGGCTTCGCATCCGCCCTATACTTCGAACACTCCGGCAAGGGCGCCGGCAGAATCCATCCAATTCCCGTTCGTCGGAGGCATCCCTATGACCATCATGAACCGCTGGTTTGAAGAAGTCTGGAATCAGGGCCGCGAGTCGGCGATCGACGAAATGTCTTACCACGATGTACACGGCCACGGCTTGCATGCGCCCGATGGCAACGAGGTGCATGGCATGGATTCATTTAAGGCCTACTACCGCCAAATGCGCGCCGCATTGTCGGACATCCACGTGACAGTCGAGGATGTCGTTACCGAAGGCGATCTCATCGTCGCTCGCTGTACCGTCACGGCAAAGCATACCGGCGACGGCCTGGGCAAGCCGCCCAAAGGCAATCCGATTCAGTTCACCGGCATGACCATGGCACGGATCAAAGAGGGCAAGATCGCCGAGGCATGGAACAACTTCGACTTCATGACCATGTATCAGCAGATGGACTGAGAACGCAGACGATACAATCGAACCATGATCAAGGGAATTACGCTGGTGACGCCGGTTGCTTCGATGGCGGCGCTCGACAGGCTCGCCAGCCTCTTTGGTGCGCTTGGGTTTGAGCCTGGGAAGGGCTGGCAGGACGGTGTGGGCCGCGGCGCCGCTTTTCTCGCGCCAATCGGCAATCTTGAACTGGTCGGCGGTCGCGCGCCCGCGGTGCCGCCAATTCTGATTGAAGTCACTCAACTCGACCAGGTGTGGCAGGTCGTCGAAAAGTTTCTGAATGCCAATTACCGCACCGAAGAGGTTGCGCAACTGCTGTCAACAATCGGCTCCACCCACTGGAACTCGCGCCTCTTCACCGTGACGCTCGATCCATCGCTGGTGCTGGGCTTTTGGGAGTCGGAGAATCCGTTGCATGGTAAGCCTGTCGCCGTGGAAGGGGACCTCTCTGCTGCGGGCATGAAGTTCGCGATTGTCGTCGCGCGTTGGAATGCCGTGATCACCGATCGGCTGTTGCAGGGCGCGCTCGATGCACTCCACCGAAGTGGCGTGGCCAAGGGGGACATTCAGATCGTCCGCGTGCCGGGCGCCTGGGAGATTCCCTCCGCGGCGCGCACGCTGGCAGAGTCGAAGCGCTGCGATGCAGTGCTCACCCTGGGTTGCCTGCTCCGCGGCGAGACAGCTCATTACGAGGCAATCTATACCGAAGTCGCGCGCGGCATAGGGCAATCGCAGCAGGAGACGGGCGTTCCCCACGCTTTTGGAGTGCTTACCTGTGAGACTCTGGAGCAGGCTCTCGACCGGGCCGGCGTCAAGGCAGGCAATAAGGGCTTTGAGGTCGCTATCGCTGCAATTG
>DASWCA010000304.1:0-10791 GCA_036390355.1 Acidobacteriaceae bacterium | reverse complement strand
ATACATAGAACGCGCCCTGCGGCACCGTGCAGGTCAGCCCGAATGTGAGCGCATTTATTGGCAAGGGCGGGATCAAGTCCGCCTCGGACCTGGCGTCGAAGTTGCTGACGGACGCTCACGTGGTGGTGGTTCCGGGCGAGGCGTTCGGGACGGACGAACACATCCGGCTGTCGTATGCAGTGTCTGCCGACGTGGTGGATGAGGGCGTGAAGCGGATGCGGGAGTATTTTGCTCAGCTAGGTTAAGCGGCTGGTTATCCTCTAACATTGAGAGTCTATGGAACGTGCGGGTGGTAAGGCGGGGGCGCGGTTTGCTCCGGTGATTCTCGCGGGCGGAAGCGGCACACGGTTCTGGCCCAGAAGCAGGCGGTCGCGGGCGAAGCAGGTACTGGCGCTCGATGGCGAGAAGACGATGATTCAGCAGACGCTGGATCGGCTGCTTCCTTTGGCCGCACCGCAGGACGTTTGGGTTATCACGAACGCGTTGCTGGACGAGACGATCGCAGAGCAGTTGCCGCAGGTTCCGCGAAGGAACATTCTGAGCGAGCCGGTCGCAAGGAACACCGCACCGGCATGCGCTCTGGCGGCGTTTCTGCTGGAACCGACTTCGCCCGAGACGGTGATCGGGATATTCCCATCCGACCAGGTCGTAAAGAATGATGGCCGCTTTTGCGAGGTCATTCGGGCGGGTGTGGCGCTGGCTGCGAGTGGGGAACGGATTGTGGTGCTGGGCGTGCCTCCCACGCGCGCCGAAACGGGATATGGGTACATCGAACTGGGCCAGGCATTGGACTCGGCGGCGGCGTACAGCAACGTGCCAGTGCGCCGAGTGAAACGGTTTACCGAGAAGCCGGACCGAGTACGGGCGGAGGAGTTTGTCGCGTCGGGGAATTACGCGTGGAACGGCGGGATTTTTCTGTGGAGCGCGCGGACGCTTGCGGGTGCGATTCGCGAACATTGTCCGGCGATGGCGCCGCTGCTGGAGAAGATTGCGGATGCACACGGCAGCCAGGAGTTTGAGCGGGTGTTTGCGGAGGTATATCCACAGTGCCAGAACATCAGCATCGATTACGCGGTGCTGGAACCACGTTCGGCGAAGGGCGAGATGGGGTCGGAGATCTATTGCCTGCCGGCAGATTTTGAGTGGAACGACCTGGGCTCGTGGGCGGCGCTGCACGAGCACCGCGCGGGCGGCGAGCCGGAGCAAGTGAATGTGTGCGATGGCGCGAGCGGGGCTCCGGTGGTGATCGATGCGAAGGGGAACTATGTGTATGCTCCGGGTAAGGCGATCGCGTTGGTTGGGGTGAGCGATCTGGTGGTGGTCGAGACTGACGATGCGCTGCTGATTACTACGCGGGAACGGTCGCAAGATGTGGGCAAGGTGGTCGCGGAGTTGAAGGTGCGGGGGCGGGGCGATTTGATTTGAAGCAAACTCCAGGGGCTAAAGTCCCAGGGAGCGGGCCGTGTGAGCCTAAGGCTGAAGCCTTAGGTTACCTAGAAGCAAGAGCGGGCCTCGTAGAAGCAGGCGGCGGTTACAAAAGCAAGAGCTGCGGTCCTTTGGGAGTGGAGATGGCAGAGACGACGGTGGTGAAGTTTGGGACGGATGGATGGCGCGGCATTATCGCCGACGACTTCACCTTCGCCAATGTGCGCGTGGCGGCACGGGCCATCGCAAGCTATGTGCTGAAGCACGAGGACCCAAAGCGCGGGGTGTGCATTGGGTGGGACACGCGGTTCGGGTCGCGGGCGTTTGCGCGCGTTGTTGCAGACGTGATGGCGAGTGCGGGGATTCCGGTTGCGCTTGCATCGGAGATTACGCCGACGCCGGCGCTCTCATATGCAGTGCGTGGGCGCAAGGCGGCAGGTGGCGTGATGATCACCTCCAGCCACAATCCTGCGGAGTGGAACGGCGTGAAGTACAAGGCAAGCTATGGCGGCTCGGGCATGCCGGCGATTATGGAATCGATCGAGAGCTATCTGAACGCATCGCTGCCGTATGCGGATAAGAAGGCGCGCATCGAAGAGGTGAACTTCAATCCGGAGTACGTTACCGCGCTGGCGCGTTTTGTCGATCTCGAAGCGATCCGCAAGTCGGGGTACAAGTTCCTCATCGACAGCATGTACGGATGCGGGCGCGGTGTGATTGGATCGATCTTCGGCCGGGTGGGGATTCCGTTTGTCGAGATTCGGAATGAGCTGAATCCTTTGTTCCCGGGTATCAATCCGGAACCGATTCTGCCGCACGTCAAAGCAGCGCAGGTGGCGGTGGTCGCTGAGAAGTGCGACGCTGGAGTGATTACGGATGGCGATGCGGACCGCATCGGCGCAGTGGACGAGCACGGCAATGTCGTAGATGCGCACAAGATTCTCGCAGTGCTGACAAAGTGGCTGATCGAGCGTAAGCGCTGGCCGGGCGATGTGACGCGTGCGTTCAATACGACGAAAATGGTGGACCGCATCGCCGCAAAATACGGGCGAACGCTGCACGAACATGGCATCGGGTTCAAGTATGTTGTGGAATTTATGTTGAGCCGCGAGATTCTGATTGGTGGAGAAGAGTCGGGCGGCGTTGGCATCAGCCGGCACCTGCCGGAGCGCGATGGACTGCTGAATGCGCTGCTGCTGGCGAACGTGATGGCAGATGAGAAGAAGACCCTGGGTGAGCTGGTTGCGGCGCTCCAGGCGGAGTTTGGCGAGCACCAGTATGGGCGCATCGATATGCGTATCGATGAGGATCTAAAGCAGTCGGCGATCGCACGTGCGCGCGCGCTGGGCGAAGGCGACACCATGGCTGGGATGAAGGTGCTGCGGGTGGAGACGATGGATGGGATCAAATTCTTCCTCGATAATCCTGCATGCGCGAGCAAGGAAAATGCAGCAGAGACATGGTTGTTGCTGCGCGCATCGGGAACGGAGCCGCTGCTCAGGGTGTACTGCGAGAGCTCTGCTGTGGAATCCGTAACGCAAGTGCTCGAAGGAGCGCGTGCGTTTGTGCTGGCGGGGCGTACGGCTTGAGAGCAGGGACTTCGGCGGGAGAAGAGTTGGGCGTTGAAACTACGGCTGAGACAAAGGGCCTGCTGTTCGATATGGATGGCGTGCTGATCAGCTCGATTGGCTCGGTGGAGCGATGCTGGAAGCGGTGGGCCAGACTCTATGCGATACCCGATGCGGAAAATTTCCAGGTTCCGCATGGCATTCGCGCGGCGGACATCATCCGCATGCTGAAGCCGGAGTTTGATGAAGCTCAGGTGGCCGAGGGTCTGCGCGTGATCGAGGACATGGAGGTTGAAGACGTCGCGGACCTGGCGGTGCTGCCGGGCGCGAAGCCTTTGCTGTCCAAGCTGCCGCCGGAGCGATGGGCGATTGTGACTTCTGCGACGACGCGGCTCGCCGTGGGCCGGTTGGCTGCGGCAGGGCTTCCGATGCCGGAGCGGATTATCTCGGGCGACATGGTGGAGCGAGGCAAGCCCGATCCGGAACCGTACCGGCGTGGGGCGGAATTGCTTGGGCTGAGACCGGACGACTGCGTGGTGGTTGAGGATGCGCCTTCCGGGGTTGGCGCGGGGCTGGCGGCGGGGTGCCGCGTGCTTGGCGTGCTGGGGACACATTCGCTGAGCGAATTACGGGAGGCCACGTGGATCGCCGGATCGCTCGAAGAGATTGTGGTGCGAGTGTTGGGGGATGGGGTGGAGTTGCGGTTTGAGCGGGTGGACGTTTAGGGGCGGACAAAAATTCGCCGGAGCCACGGTACGGGCTCCGGCGATTTTGAGAAGTGATGTTGCTGAGTTGTTTTATTTGAGTGCGTCCACGTATCGGGCCAGCAGCACTGTCTGTCCCGAAACGGGGTCTTTGAGCAGGAGGCCGACCACGCGCACGTTGACGCTGGCGGGGATGCCGCTCATTCCGGTTAGACCGTTACGGTAGGTCGAATTGTTCGCGAGATAGACCGTTACCGTCTGCGGTATCAGCAGTCCGGCGAAACCGTTCACCTGCATCTGGAAGGTGCCGTTTGCCAGGTTGAGGGAGTTTGGGACGACGGTGCCGTTGAAGCCCCAGTGACGCAAGACAACACGTTTCACGGAGACTGCCTGCGGATTGGTTGCGCCGATTGCCGGTCCGCCGATCGCGACCGCCTGGCCTGCGAGCAGGCCGCTGGAGTTGAACAGGAATTGCGTCAGCGGATTGTGCATCCGGTAGATGAAGAAGTTCTCCTGGCCGGTGAGGTTGATCTGCGCAATCTGTCCGAGCGAGAGACCTGTGGTGGTGGGCAGAAGCCCGCGGACGTACAGGTCGAAGCTGGTGGCTGCTCCTGATGCCGGCTGCACGTAGGTGACCTGGCCGTCGGCGAAGAAGCCGCTCTGCGAGAGGATCGCTACCTCATCGGCGTCGACGGTTGCGTCGGCACGATCGAGCGAGCCGGAGACCTGCACGATGCTGCTGGTGGTGAGCGCGCTGAGGCTGTCGTTGTTGTCCCACTGCGTGTTGCCGTTCACATTGATGGTGAACTGGCGGCCATGCGGTCCCTGAATGACGAAAGACTGCGCGGTGGCGTTGACGCTGACGACGGCTGCGTCGAACTCATCGATATAGGCGTCGGAGTCGCCTTTAGCGACGACGTGGACGTCGAAGGTCGGCGTGACTTGGCCGGTGATCTGGCCCTTGGAGTCGAGCTGGATGGACTTACGCAGATCGAAATCCACATGCAGGCCGACCGGCTCCGTCTGGGAGACGATCAGAGGCGCAGCGAGAGTGATGCTGACTGTGGAGGTGGTCAGAGTCGCGGCCTGGGTCTGGATGGTGGGTGCAGAGCCGGCAGGCGTATTCAAGTAGCCGATCGTCGCGGGACCGAGGGTGATGCTGACTCCCGTGTAGGTGCCGACGGGAACACTGTTCATATCGAGCAGCGTTTGCAGTCCGTTGAATCGCGCGAAATCGACGGTGGGCGAACCGCTCAGGAGAGACACGCTTTTTCCGCTGGTGTCGATCGCATTAATGGCCTGGACCTGGACGGCGAACGAGGTGACGCTGGCGAGTGGGGCATCCGTGCCGACCACGAAAGCGGGGCCGGTTACAGCGTTGCTTGTTGCCACGGTGCTATCAATGGCGCCGCCGCAGCCTGCTGCGAGCAGCGAGGCCACGGCGAGAGAGAGAAGACAAGGCAGAAGTCTGGCATGATGTCTTTGGGACAAGGATGACATAGGACACTTCGCTTTCTGCGTGCTCCGAAGCTTGTTTGGAACGAGAGCCGAGTTGGCAAGGATGCCACTCCCCCGTGGAGGCAGACAGCCATCCATAGGCGCGCTCGTGTGCGGAGTCATCGCTGGAATTGCTACTGTTGGGCGGTCAGGAGTAAGTGAGCTATCTTGTCCGTCCGTTGGAACAGACACAGTGCGTGATGCATAGTTGTGGAATTCGATGAAATATATTTTGCGGGTCTGAGACTTTAGCGATGCTGGGTTCGTCGGAGCGCTGCCTGAATACTCAGCCAATCATGTTTCGCCTCAGCAAGAGCTGCTCGGCGCGGCGGAGGTCGGCCTCGGTGTCTACGCCGATGGTGTCGTAGTCGGTGGGCTCGACGTAGAGCTGGAGGCCGTTCTCGAGGTAGCGGAGCTGCTCCAGGCGCTCAGTGCGCTCAAGCAGGCTGATAGGGAGAGTAGGAAAGCGGTTGAGTGCGGCCTTGCGATAGGCGTACAGGCCGATGTGTTTCCAGTACTGCGGGGAGGCGCCGTCACGGTCGTACGGGATGGTGGCGCGGGAGAAATAGAGGGCACGGCCATCGGAGGCGGTGACGACTTTGACTGCGTTTGGGTTGGCGATGTTCTCAGTGGTGCACAGGACTTTGAGAGTGGTGACGTCGACTTCTGGCTGCGCGAACGGGCGCAGGAGGGCGGAGATGTGTTCCGGTCGCAGAAAGGGCTCGTCGCCCTGGATGTTGACGTAGATGTCTGCGTCGATGAGTTGGGCAACGGCGTGGACGCGGTCGGTTCCGCTGGGAAGTTCCGGCGAGGTGAGCTGCACGGGGATGTCGAGGCTTTGGCAGAGGTCGACGACTTCGCTGGAGTCGGTCGCGACCAAGACGCGATCGAGCTGGGGACAAGCGCGGGCGGCTTCAACGACCCATGCGAGCAAGGGTCGGCCGGCGATTTCGCGGAGGACCTTGCGAGGCAGGCGCGTGGAGGCGAGGCGGGCTGGGATGACGCCGAGGATGCGGGATGGTTTGGCAGGCATGGGGATAGGCGATCTATTGAGGCGGAGGGAACCAGAGTGACAGACGCGACTTCACTCGCTGTGCCGTTTCACGTATCATAGCTAAGTTGTGCTTTGGCGTCCCGCGACGGGGCCTGGGGCACTCTTCCTGCCTGTTGCAGTCCCTTTATCACCCGGCGGTGTAGCTCAGATGGTTAGAGCGACGGACTCATAACCCGTAGGTCGACAGTTCGATTCTGTCCACCGCCACCAAGTCTCACTTCGCGTCCCCCGGTATAGCGCTTCTGACGTCACAGTATGATGGCGGCATGCGATTGCGCTCGCCTGAAGGAGTACCCGACTTGTTCATGGAATATGGCATCCGTCCGCTTGCGACAGCCGTATTCTTCGTCCTGGTTGCATTCCTCTGGACGCTGTTTCTGCAACACCTCATCGAGTATCCATTCGTTTTTCTCTTCTTTGGAGCTGTGATGGGGAGTGCCTGGTTTGGCGGAACAATTGCCGGATTTCTTTCGGTGATTTTGTCCTCTGCGGTGATCGCCTTCTTCTTTGTGCCGCCATTCTTCTCGATTGGTATCGATCCGGCGTCCAGGAGCTTCTACATGGCCTTTGTCGCGTCGGCGATTGTGGTGAGTTGGGTCAGTTCCGCGAGGAAACGCAGTGAGATGGTCATCCGGGATGCGCGGGACCGGCTTGAGGAGCGGGTATTGGAGCGGACCGCAGAGATTGAGCGAGCGCACCTGGATTACGTCGAGAGCGAGCGAAGGCTTCGCCTGGTCACCGAGGCTATACCGCAGCAGATCTGGACCGCCCGAGCGGACGGGACCGTGGAGTACTGCAACCAGCATCTACTCGATTTTGTGGGTCGCTCCGCCGAGGAGATGCAGGGAGGGCAGTTTGTCTTCATTCTGCATCCGGAAGATCAGGATTCATTTCGAGAGGAATGGGCGCACGCGATCGATTCAGGGAAGATGTTTGAAGGCGAGTGGAGGATACGTGCCGCGAATGGGGAATATCGTTGGTTCCTCGTGCGCAGTATTCCGCAAGTCTCCACCGACGGCCAGATAGTCTGCTGGTACGGGACTCATATCGATATTGAAGAGCGCCGGCGAGCGGAACAGGCTCTGCTGGAGGCGCAGTTGGAGTTGTCCCGCATATCGCGCACGCTGAGTATGGGAGAACTGACTGCGTTCATTGCACATGAGCTGAATCAACCTCTAACGGCGGTGGTGACCAATGCCTATGCATGTCGCAGGTGGCTTGGCGCGAAGCCTCTGAATCTCGAGAGGGCAGTCAGTACGGCGGATCAAATCATCCAGGAAGGTACTCGGGCGGGTGAAATTGTGGCCCGTATTCGGGCGCTCTTCCGTCAGGGTGAGGAGGTGAGGGAGGAAGTCGATATCAATCATGAAGTGCAGATCCTGGTGGGCCGTTTGCGAGACGATGCGATCCGGCACAAGGTATCGATTCGCACCCGGCTTGCGCTCAACCTGCCCCGGGTCGTTGTGGACACGGTGCAGATTCAGCAGGTCCTGTTCAACCTGTCGCTGAATGGGATGGATGCCATGGAGGATGCGGCTGGCGTCCGCGAATTATGGATTTCGACCGAACGCAATGGCAGCGGGGACGTGTTGGTCACGGTTGAGGATCGCGGTGCCGGACTGAGCCAGGAAACCGCGACGAAGATCTTCCAGCCATTTTTTACCACGAAGCCGCATGGCGTTGGCCTGGGCCTGACAATCAGCCGCACGATTGTCGAGGCGCACAACGGACGCATCTGGGCCAGAATGCCTTCGGCCGGCGGCACGGCCATTCAATTTACAATTCCGACATCGCTATGAGTACTGCAGACAATGCGGGAGCGGAAACTGTATTTGTCGTCGAGGACGACGAGTCCGTATGCGAGGCCATCTGCAACTTACTCGATGCGGTCGGACTGCGATCAAAACACTTTGGCTCCTGCGAAGAGTTTCTCGACCAATGGCGAGGCGACCCGCGTGGATGCCTGGTACTGGATGTGCGCCTTCCGGGGCTGACCGGCGTTGAGTTCCAGGAGAAGCTCACGAACTCCGGCATCAGAATTCCAGTTATTTTCATGACTGCTCACGGCGACATTCCAATGGTCAAGAAGGTAATGAAGGCGGGCGCGATTGAATTTCTCACCAAGCCATTTCAAGAGGACGAGTTACTTGCCGCGATCCGGAGTGCGTTTGAGGTGGATCGCGGACGCCGACAGGCGAGTGATTCGAATCGTTCGATCCGGGCCCGCTTTGCTTCGTTGACATCGCGCGAGCGCGAGGTTTTGCAACTGGTTACGGCAGGACTTCCGAACAAGGAGATTGCCGATAAACTCCGGCTGAGCATTGCAACCGTCAAGCTGCATCGCGGACATGTCATGGACAAGATGCAGGCAAATTCGCTGGCGGATCTGGTGCGTATTGCCGACGCGATTAAGAAGCTGGATGAGCACTCCTCGGCCGTACTCTCCTGATTGAGGCCGATTCTCTCCGAATATTTCCTATACCAAGGTCTAGTTGCACGATTTTGCCGCTCAGGTTACTCTTTCGATAATTGATCCCACTCTTGCAAGCAACTGACGATCGTCCAGCTTCCGCAGAGGAAGCATATGCGGCTGAATCTCATCGGCATCTGACTTTTCTCTACAGTTAGATCTCTTGTAAATGCGGTGCTGCTTTTCTTTTTGTCAGACCTCGAACGGCTGACTAACCAGCGGTGTCGGCGTTCAAAACGGATATAAAGCAACTTTGAGTGGAGCAATTTACTGCTCTACCTCTCAATACTCATCGACAGAAATCGCAGGCGCGATGGAAAAGGGAAGGTTCTATCTCTAAAATTGCAATTCCGCGTCGGCATTCCATGAGTTGATTGAGCCTTTTCGCACGAGAGTGAGAACTTACCCGGGGAGAATATGGGAACTCAAGGATTTTTACTCGAACTGCTTTTGACAGGATTCTTTGCCATCGCTTGCATGCGGGCAAGGACAGCACCAGTTGGAGACAGCCGTTTGAGGTTTGGCGATCTGCTCTCGTTCAGGGGACGGCTTGAACGATTGCGAAGATCCAGATGGCAGTGGTGCTCCATTGTTTTGCTGCTCATTATTGCCCGGCTGCAATGGGGCCTGCCTGTGTTCGTTGAGATTACTTTTGCCGCTCTTCTCGTATTATTTCTCGCCATTCCAAGCCACGGGGACCGGGGGGAGGCGGCGATTCGCCGATGAAAAGCGTTTTTGAAGCGGGAGACTTTCTTCGAAATAGCCGCCGGAAGTTGCGCTTTGGCGAACTATCGCGCGCACCGCTGCAACTGCTTCGGCTGGAGGTGACTGAATCCACAGTGAAGTGCGATTGGTACATGAGGCCAGCCGACGATTGGGACGTCACTCTTCCCGCGGAGGTTCGCGAGAGCAACCAGTCCATGCAGGCATTCCTCGATGCGATGCGGGTTCGCGAGCTTCTCTTTGCAACATTCCGGGATATCTCGATTGCTGAATTGCGCGTCTTCCGGCAATCAGAGGATCAGCCTGCGGAACTTGTAATGGCCGGCACAGTACGTCGTGAAGACGAAGTTCCAAGCCGGATTGGGTCGGTTGTCATGCGCGCGATTTTGCTCGGCTTTCACTTTTCGTTTTCGAACGGAACGCTGAGAGCCATGGTTCCCAACGCATTTTAAGCAGATTGTGGATAGTTCATCCACCGAGGTTCAAGGAGGCAGCAAATATGGCAGCGAATAAAGGGCAGGGTAGGTCGCTTTCACTCTTTCTTGTGGGCTTGACTGCAGCGTGTGCCGGACTCGGAGTTCTGTCCGGCGGCATGGGGACAATAGTCTTGCTTGCCGGCATCGTTCTATTGGCGGGGTCTCTATGGAACGCCTTTAAGCTCAAACCTCTCGAAGGCGCAGTTGCACTCAAGTCTCAACCGGCAGTGACCAAGTTAGTGGGTGCGATCGTCGTCGTGGCGGGGTGGGCTGTCGTGCTCTTAGGACTTCACCTAACCCCCAGCGTTGGTGGACGCATGATTGCCGCGATTGTTGGTCTCGCGATTAGTTTGGTCGGCGTGTTGTATATCCTGCCGGCCGCCTGCAACAAGAATGCTATCTGGAAAGCATAAGACGCCAGCAACCTCATTCCGCACCAATGCAACCATGGAGACGACACGATGAAATTTATCCGAAGCTTGATTTGTCTGTGCGCCTTTGCTCTTACGGTCTTTCCAGGCGCTGTTGCTCATGCCGACGCGTCGGCATCAACCGCTGAACTGAAAGATGCTTCCGGAAAAGCGCCCGTCGCAGCCGATATGCAAAAGGGAGATCCCGGCGGCACCCTGACCGGCACGATTAATGATGTTCCCGCTGCCGACCCGAAGGCAGGTGTGACGCTAGCAGATGTCGCGAACCAGGTGGGACAAAACAAGATCGGCATCAACTTCACCTGGACGTTGATCACGGGCTTCCTGGTCATGTTCATGCAAGCCGGCTTCGCGATGGTCGAATCGGGCTTGTGCCGGGTGAAGAATGCGAATCACACCTACATGATGAACTTCATGGTGTACGCATGTGGTCTCTTCGCATA
>DASWCA010000303.1:0-2264 GCA_036390355.1 Acidobacteriaceae bacterium | reverse complement strand
AACGGCAGTGTCGTAGTCGCGACACCGTCTAGGTGGCGGCGCCCATATGCTTACGAAACGGTGCACGATCAAGCAGGCACTGCATCAGGGCAGCGCCTGACAATGCATCCATCGTTGGGATAGAAGTCAGATGCAGGAGGCCCAACCCGTGGGATGCGCGAGGCAAGGTGAGGACTCCGAGCAGCGTACCCGCTCCCCAGGCCAGAAAAGGCTTCCAACGCAGGCTCACCGGAGCGCCGCTGGACTCGACACTGTATCGCGTACGGTTGACATGGAAGTCGACCAGATAGACGCCGGCCACCGGCGCAATGCAGATGCCCAGAAAAACCAGCAGCTCAATGAAGTGTTCGAAGATACCCACAGCGGCCATCGCAGTACCAACGGCACCTGCGACGGCGGTGAGTTGCCAGCGCTCGCGGCTCGAGAATAATGTGGACAGCGCCAGTGCCGACTCATAAAGATTCTTGTCGTTGCTGGTCCACGTGGCCAGAACGATGACGAGCAGCGCAGGCGCACCCACGCCCGCGGCAACCAGAACGGCGACGAGATTAGCGCTACCGTAGATCACCGCCAGCAAAGCCGCCAGTAACAACAGTATCGGTAACGCGACGCCGAGACTGACCGCCATGCCCACGATCGTGTCACGTGGGGAGCGCAGGAACCGGGTCAGGTCCGGAGCGGTCGTCACGGCCACCATATGGCCGCCGCTGATGATCGAGACCACGAGTCCAAAACTGAAGGGCGTTTCCGCGGGGCTTGCTGCCAGCAATGGCGGCACATCGTGGGTCGTCAGCGCAATCCACGTTGGAACGGCAATCACGGCAAGCAGCAGCGGTACTGCAACGTAGGCTACTTTTCCAAGCGCGCGAAAACCGATGATGGCTGTGGAACTCATCAGCACACCGCACAGGATCGTGAGCCCGAGGCGCGGCAGCTGCAGTCCGAGACTCGAGGAGAGCAAAGTACGGATGCTGTCGACCAGCATTTCCGTTTGCACGCCGAACCAGCCGAACAACGTGAGGATGAGAATGGCAGCAACCGCCTTTCCGCCCGTCTCGCCGAACGCCCGGCGCATGAGCACCGCGGTGGGCACGCGCGCATGCATGCCTACCAACCCTGTCAGGGTTGCGAAAAAGGCGGCGATGCACGTCCCGGTGAAGACCGCGGGCACCAGATCCGTGAAGCGGGTGTGGCGTCCGAGCTGGCCGCCAAGCGCGAACAACGGCACACAGATCGTCACGCCGGTCTGAATCGCCGCGAGGAAGAACCAACCACGCTTATCGTCGTGGGCAACCGGCCGGAACGGGCTGCGTTCCACCAGGCGCGCCAGAGTTTGCGTCAATGTTAGCATAAGCTCCCGGGCTCCACTCCCTCAGTAAAGGGTGAAGGCGTAGAGCGCATCACCCGCTGCCACGATTACGTACTGATGCGCGTCGAGCATATAGGTCTCAGGCGCGTTTGAGACTCCATGCAGGCGTGAATGCCACAAGGGTTTGCCGTGCTCGGCATCGAAGGCCACGAGATTGTCGCCCGCATCTGCAGCGAACAGAATTCCCCCCGCGGTGCTCAGAAGACCGGTCCCGATTACGCCTATCAATCCCTGTCCCGTCTCGAACGGGCGCTCCCACACGATCCTGCCGGTCTGGTAATCGATTGCCCGGATTGCACTGCCCAGCGACACCTGACCGCCCCTGGCGATGCCGCCCATGCCCATGGCGCCGCGGGGGTCCGTTTCCGTGTAATACAACAGCCCATAGCTCTCAAAGCCCCGGAAGTAGAACAATCCGGTCTGCGGGCTGAAAGACGGCGGCGGCCAGTTGGTCCAGCCATCAAGCGATACGATGGTGCCCCCCACTGAGGCATCCTTCGCTGGATCGCGAACGGGCTGACCGTGCTCGTTGATCCGCTTCACCCACTTGCCCCAAGGGGTAAACCTGCTGGTAAGCAAATGCTCGCCGGTCACGCGATCGAGCACGAAGAAGTGCCCGTTGCGGGTCGCCTGCAACACTAACTTGCGTGGCTTGCCTTTGAATTGCGCGTCCACCAACACCGGTGCCTGTGCTGAGTCCCAGTCGTGAGTGTCATGGGGTGATGTCTGGTAGTACCAGGCCAGCTTTCCGGTATCTACGTTCACGGCCACCAGCGAGCAGGTAAAGAGGTTATGTCCCTTGCGCACCTGTGAGCCGTAGGCTGGCGATGGATTGCCGGTTCCAAAGATATACAGGTGGGTATCCGGGTCATAGGAACCCGTGACCCACACATTT
>DASWCA010000302.1:0-4203 GCA_036390355.1 Acidobacteriaceae bacterium | reverse complement strand
AATTCGGGACATGGAGGAGAGTGCAAATGGCCGGCATGAAGGCTCATACGGAGTACATGACGCTGACGACGAAAAAGCGGTACGAGATGGTGCACCTGACGCCGCAGGTGGAGGCGATCGTCAAGCGGAGTGGCGTGGTGGATGGCCTGTGTTTTGTCTCGCCGATGCATATTACCGCGGCAATTTACGTGAATGACAACGAAGACGGGCTGATCGAGGACATCTCAACCTGGCTGGAAAAGCTGGCGCCCGCCTGGCCGGGATACAAGCACCACAGGACCGGCGAGGACAACGCCGACGCACATCTGAAATCCCTGCTGCTGCATAACGAAACCACGCTGCCGGTGACGAATGGCCGGCTCGATCTGGGCACGTGGCAGCGCATCTTCTATGCGGAGTTCGATGGGCAACGGGCAAAGCGAATTATTGTGAAGGTCCTCGGCGTGTCGGAGTGAGCCCAAGCGGGAACCTGCATGGAAGGGTTAACATGATGGAGACGGTTGTCAGTTGTCAGTTGAAAGACAACGCGCGCTTCTGCACGGCATCTTCATCAGATTCGTACAGTGTAAGCAGCCCGTCGCATGCCGCGCGATGCCGGCGACAGAGGGAATTAATGGCGACCAGCACACAAAATCACGTATCCGCAAATGCAGGTCCCGATCAGCGCGAGGCGGTCTTCGACCTCTTCCGGCGCTGCGGCTATTTGCAGGCGACACTCGACCCGCTTGGCCAGTACCTCGCGCCTGAGCCGTTTCCAACGCCGGCTCCGGAGGGAGAGTTCGCGGCTGAGGCGCGAGCGTTTTATTGCGGCAGCATAGGCCTCGAGTTCATGCACATCGCGGACACCGCTCAGCGTCAATGGCTGCAGGAGCAGATCGAGCAGACGCCGCAGAAGCCCGACCAGGCGCACGTGCTCAGCGACCTGATCCGCGCCGACATCTTCGAGCAAGTGATCCAGTCGCGCTATCTCGGCACCAAGCGGTTTTCGCTCGAAGGCCTGACGGTGCTGATTCCCTTCCTCGATCAGACGCTGGCATCCAGTTCGGCGCTGGGCGTCAATATGGCCGTGCTCGCGATGAGTCACCGCGGCCGCCTGAACGTCATGACAAACACCATCGGCCGCTCGCCCGCCGAAATATTTGCGCGGTTCGAAGATGTCGACCCGCGCAGTGTGTTGGGTGGCGGCGACGTGAAGTACCACATGGGCGCGACCGGCGAATACCGCAGTCCCACTGGTGGCGTCGTCGGGCTGCATCTTGTTTCGAATCCGAGTCACCTGGAGGCGGTCGATCCGGTTGCGATGGGCCGCTCGCGTGCGAAGCAGGTACGCATCGGCAAGGGCGGACGCGACCAGGTGCTGCCCATCTGCATGCACGGCGACGCAGCGTTTGCCGGCCAGGGCATCCTCGCCGAATGCCTGGTGCTGGGGGCGCTGCATGGGTATGAGGTTGGCGGGACGATTCACGTCATCGTGAATAATCTGCTTGGCTTTACCGCGACGCCCGAAGAGTCGAATGCCTCGCGCTTTTCCTCGGATGTGGCCAAGCGCCTGCCGATTCCAATCTTTCACGTGAATGCCGAAGACGCCGACGCCGTGGTGCGGGTCGCCACGATTGCGGCGGAATACCGGCATCGCTTCCACTCCGATGTTGTGGTGGACCTGGTGGGTTACCGGCGGCACGGTCACAGCGAAGTGGACGACCCGACCGTGACCCAGCCGCGACGTTACGCTGCAATCAAGGACCACCCGCCGCTCTATAAGGTCTACGCGGAACGGATTGGCGTCGATCCTGAGGCCGAGGTCAAACGGGTGCAGGAGGAGTTTCTCGAAAGCCAGAAACTCGCCAGCCGCGCTCGCCAGAAAGCGAAGCTGGCTACGCTGCCGGACTATTGGAGCCGCTATCGAGGCGGCACGCTCCTTCCCGAAGACGAGATCGCGACAGGCCTTCCCGTGGAGCGCGTGGCCGAACTGGCGCGGCTGACAACTGCGGTCCCACCGGACTTCCACATTCATCCCAAGGTGAAGAAGCTCTTCGAGCAGCGGTTGGAGATGGCTGCGGGCACGCGCGCCTTCGACTATGGCATGGCCGAATTGACCGCCTTCGCGTCGCTGGTGACCGAGGGTACGCCGGTCCGTCTCAGCGGCCAGGACTCGCAGCGTGGGACATTCAATCAGCGGCACTCGATTGTGATCGACATCGAAACCGAGGCGAAGTACGTGCCGCTCGCTCACGTTGGCGAGAAGCAGGGACGGTTCGAGGTGTACAACTCGATGCTGTCGGAGGCGGCGGTGCTGGGTTTCGAGTACGGCTACTCGCGCGACTACCCCGAGACCCTGGTGCTGTGGGAAGCGCAGTTCGGCGACTTCGCCAATGGCGCGCAGATCATCATCGACCAGTTCGTCGCGGCGGGCGAGGCGAAGTGGGGACTGCTCTCGGGCCTTGTGATGCTGCTTCCGCATGGGTATGAAGGACAGGGGCCGGAGCACTCGAGTGCGCGCATCGAGCGCTATCTGCATCTCGCCGCGGGCGACAATATGCAGGTCTGCCAGCCTTCGACTGCCGCACAGTACTTCCACCTGCTGCGGCGGCAGGCGATGCGCGCGTGGCGCAAGCCGCTGATCGTGTTCACGCCGAAGAGCATGCTGCGGCATGCGGACGCGTCGTCGCAGATTGCGGATTTCGCTGTGGAGCGATTCCTTAACGTCATTCCGGACAACTCGGTAACAGCTCCGCGACGGCTGCTGGTGTGCTCGGGCAAGATCGGCCACAACCTGCGTGTGGAGCGCGAGAAGCGCAAAGATACTTCCGTTGGCATCATCTTTCTGGAACAGATGTATCCGTGGCCCGAGGAGGAGATGCAGGCAGCACTCGATCAGCATCCCGAAGCGGCGGACGTCGTGTGGGTGCAGGAGGAGCCGGCCAATATGGGCGCGCTGTTCCACGTGATGCCCAACCTGCGCCGCATGGCTTCCAATCGCGCCGTACTGAGCGTGAAGCGCAGCGCGAGTTCAAGTCCGGCTACGGGTTCCGCCAAGGCCCACGAGTTGGAAGAGAAGACGCTGATCGATCTCGCCTTCGGAACGTAGCGGTCTGCTCGATGGGCCGCAGATGCAAATTCATGATGCGTCTACTGGGCGTCCTTCAACTGCTGCGTCACCCAATCTGTCCAGATGGCTTCCTCGATCGGGCAGGCAAGCGGCGCGCCATCGAGGACCGCGCTAACGAAGTTTTCGATCGCTGGATAATGCACATTCGCGTGGGCGGGCAGTTGCTCTTCCCGGAGATGGCCTTCGCCGTCGAGCAGGCGGAGCGCGGGACCGTTGAGCTGGTCGAGGCTGAGCTCGCCTTCGACTCCGATGACGCGGAACTGGTCGCGCTGAATGCGGGAGTTCCAGCGCACATCGACGACCGCGTGAATCCCGCCTGCGTACTCAATCAGCGTCGTCGCCGAGTCTTCGACCGCCAGCTCGTGGAGCGCGTTCGACAGCAGCCCGGTCGTGCGCGCCGGCTTGCCGAACAGGAAATTGCAGGCGTCGATGCGGTGCGATCCAACGTCGTACAAAGGGCCGCCACCAGCGAGCGCTGGATCCTTCAGCCAACCTCGTTCCGGGCTCTCCAGCCAGCCATGATAGTTCGCCTCTACCAGCACCGGCCGGCCAATCGCACCTTCGGCAATCAGTTGCTTCGCACGAACGAGCTTGGGAAAGAGACGCCGGAAATAGGCGACACCGAGCAGGCGGTCCGAATCGCGGGCGGCGGCGGCCATGGCCTCGGCCTGCGCGAGGTTCAGCGCCGTGGGCTTCTCGCAGAGAACGTGTTTGCCGGCGCGCAGGCCGGCAATCGTCTGCTCGGCGTGTAGCGCGACAGGCGAGGCTACATAGACGGCGTTGATTGTCGGGTCGCGCAGCGCATCGGCGAGATCGGTAAACGCGAGCGCTCCGGCATAGGATTCAGCTTTGCGCGGATCGCGGGTGAGCAAGGCATAAAGGCGGCTGCGCGGTTCCGCGAGAATCGCCGGCAGAACACGCTTGCGGGTGATATCTCCAATTCCGATGACGAGCCAGTTCAGCATGGCCTACCTTTCTATCGCATGCGGCGTCGGATTGGCGATCTCCCGCGCGTAGACCTGGTACGAGATGCGCGGCGGATTGGCGGCATCGTTCAGCGCCCAGACCTGTTGGCGGATGCGGTCATCGGCCGC
>DASWCA010000301.1:0-4008 GCA_036390355.1 Acidobacteriaceae bacterium | reverse complement strand
ACGGCGGCCATCTACAGGTTATGCAGCCGGATATGTATCAGGTCGCAGCCATGATATCCGTACTCACCCTGCTGATCCTCGCCGTCACCTGCGCCAATCTCGGCGGCCTGCTGCTCGCACGCGGTATTAGCCGCGAGCACGAGATCGGCATCCGCATCGCCATCGGCGCCAGCAAGAAACGCATCCTCCGCCAGCTCCTTACTGAGAGTCTTGTGCTCGCACTTCTTGGCTCTCTGGTGGGCCTCACCCTCAGTGTCGTCGTCCTGCGCCTCACGCTCACGCTCACGGACGCCCCCGCATGGCTCTCACCGACACCAGATTGGCGCGTTCTCGCCTTCTCCACCTGCATCGCCTTTCTCGCCGCCGTTTTCTTCGGCTTCACACCTGCACTGCAGATCGCACGTCAACGCAAACCCATTGCACGCCAGGTTCTCGTCGCCGCGCAAGTCGCTGCGAGCTGTGTCCTGCTCATCGTCGCCGGCCTGCTCGTCCGAGCTATGCACCACACCCTCTACAACTCACCCGGCTTCGGCTATCAAAGCGTCGTCTCTATCGATCCGCAACTCGCGCAGCATGGCTACAAACCCGCTGCCGCCGGACTCTACCTCTCACAGATGGAGTCACGCCTTCGTGCGCAGCCCGGCGTCCTCTCCGTCGCACTGGTCAAGCTTCCACCCATGGGCCACACCGTTGCACGTATCGCCACGGAGATTGAGGGAAAACCAGTCGCCATCTTTCCCAACTCCGTCGAACCTGCCTACTTCCAGACCATGAACATCCCGCTTCTTGTCGGTCGCAACTTCCTTCCTGCCGAGCAGCACGCTACCATCCTGAGTGAATCGCTCGCCCATCGCATCTGGCACGGAGAGAGTCCCATCGGCAAGCCGCTCCCCAGCGACGAGCCCTACTCCGCGCCGCGCGACATCGTCGTGGGGGTCGTGGGCAATGCTCACGTCAACGCCCTCAGTGACAGCGATGCAACCGAGCAGTATTGGCCTGCGCAGGCCGATGATATGCCGCAGATGTCCGTCGTCGTTAAAGTCGCCGGGACCGCCTCCAGCCTAAGCCCCGCCATCAAATCAATCTCGCAAAGCATCGACCCCAAACTCTTCCCGGAGATCCGGACCCTCGAAAGCCTCTTTCAGGAGAACGTCGCGGTCGTCGAACGCATAGCTGCCGCTGTCAGTCTTGTTGGCTTCATAGCCTTATTGCTCGCCGGTATCGGCATCATCGGACTCGTTACCTACACCGCGTCACAGCGCGCGAAGGAGATCGCTATACGCCTCGCGCTTGGCGCTGCGCGTATGCAAATCCTGCGTACGATCCTCAGCCAGTTCGCTCTGTCCGTGATGCTCGGCCTGCTTACCGGCGTCGTTATCGCCGCCACCGCCTCCAGTGCACTTCGCAAGGCGCTCTACGGCATCAGCAACCTGGATCCCACAAGTTATGCTGGGGCCACGCTGCTTCTGGTCCTTATCCTGGCCATCGCAACGATTCTGCCCGCCCGCCGTGCTCTTCACGTCGATATTGCACAGGCCCTACATCACGACTAGCGAGGTTGGTTTCTATCGGCCTAAGAAGACGAGCGCATTTCCGAAACACGAGGATGGTGAGGCCGAAATGGACTGAAAATGCAAAGCAACCAAGACCCACGAAGTATTCGATCCTAACGGACCCTCAGTGAGGCCGGATCGCAAGACATTGCAATCCGGCCTTTGAATTTCTGCAAATTCAGTTTTCGTAAAGTTCGTTTCTTCAGTTGGTGATAACAGCCCGAGTCACTCGTTGAGCCGCATCGCTAGACCTTTTGGGTTCTGAGTGGATTGTTTGAATGATAAGTCATTGAGGAGCGCGAGGTGTTGCATAAGCTGAACTCAGCGGCGACGCTGATTCAGAGAACAACCACGGAGGCTCCTCAGAGACTATATGTACTTCATCGGACTTGATGTTCACAAGAAGACGATCAGTTACTGTGTCAAGGATGCGGCTGGCCAAGTGCACCGGGAAGGCAAGATCGGGTCGACACGGCGCGAACTGGACTGTTGGATCAAGACACTTCCGCAGCCGCGAACGATCGCCATGGAAGCGACGATCTTTACAGGCTGGATCTACGACCATCTGCTTCCGCATGCGGAGAAGGTCAAGGTAGCTCATCCACTGATGTTGCGGGCGATTGCAGCGGCCAAGAAGAAGAACGACAAGATCGATGCCGGCAAGATCGCCGACTGTCTGCGCTGCGATTTCCTGCCGGAGTGTCACATGGTCTCTACAGAGATTCGAGATCGGCGCCGCATCTTGCGCTACCGGCATCTGCTGGTGCGACAGATGGTGCAGATGAAGAACAGGGTCTCGGGTCTGCTGATGGAGACCGGGGTGGAGCACAACAAGCAGCGGCTGCACAAGGTGGGATATTTTCACGAACTGCTATCCACGAATCAGGAGGTTCATCCTTGCATCCGGCCGTTGCTGAAGATCAGCCGAGAGACGATCGAGCGGTGTCAGAAGACAGAGTATGCCCTGGTCAGTTCTCTTCAGCGCGATCCAATGCTGGCCGAAAGAATCAAGCGGCTCAGAACGATTCCTGGAGTTGGGCCAATCACTGCCCTGACGTGGGCCCTGGAGATCGGCGATGTCTCACGTTTCCGGACCATCAAGCAGGCCATCAGCTACTGCGGGCTTTGCGGAGAAGAAAAGAGCTCTGCCGACAAGATGATGCGAACGCCTCTTTCCAAACAACGCAACAAGCATATCCAGCACGTGCTGATAGAAGCTGCGAAGCTGGCGCCGAGACAGAGCTACGAGCTGGCCCTGGTTCATGAAAAAGAAATGCAGAAAGGAAACCGCAACCGAGCCACCCTCGCCGTAGCCCGAAAGATGGTGGTATACCTGCTTGCCGTGGATCGGCAACAACGGGATTTCGTACCTGCGGAAGAACGCCGGGCTGGGGCAGCATAAAAACTGCCTCCTAAGAAAACAGGATTATCAATGCGCAGACTGCCAGGTCCTGCCGTTTGCCGACTGAGCGGAGGAGATCACACTCCCGAGGCTCCCCTCGAATTGTTTCGGGACTGGCAGATAACACAAACTCAATCTTCTGCGATAGCTCTCCGGAGCTTGAGGCAGCAAATGGATGTCCGGTTCTGCGAGAGCAGGAACCACCAGCCGAGAGGCTCACTTGCGTGCGGCGAATCCTGAAATCGTTGCAACGCGCGCTCTCCGAAGCGCGCCTGGATTACCCGTGCTTTTCGCTTGACAAAGACTTACATGGACGTCGGCAATCCGGGAAGTTAGCAGGGCGTCTGAGGCTCGATGAGTGCTAAATCGCCGAGTCACTCATCGATTCATCGAGTACCGTGGCATGTTCTTAACGTCTCTCCCTGGGGGAGCTATGAAGCGCACGGCGTCTCCCGTGTCACGCTACGACGATGGTGGCTAGAAGGTTACCTTAGCTGCAAGCTGGATTACGCGGCCAGCGTAGGAGCTTCCGCCCGAGCTGTTGCTGAAGCTGCTGGGAAGCTGGAACCTCGTGGTGTTTGTGGGATTGTTGTTGGGGATGAGGACTTGGGTTCCGGAGACAGTTCCCACGCTGTACTGATTGGTGAAGACGCCGGTTACGTTGCTGTGGTTGAAGATGTTGAAGGCCTCGGCGATCAGCTTGAGGTTCACAGGCTCCCCTGCGCCGATGGTCTTGGTAAGACGTGGATCGAGCGAATAGAAGTTGGGAAGACGATACAGATTGCGGGCCGATCCCGGCGTGCGCTGGCTTCGCGTGTTCTGGCTGCCGTTCAGCGCGCTGTTGAGCGTCGCCGAGTAGGGCTGGCCCGACTGCGCCGTACCGATGGCGCTCATCTGCCATCCGCCGGCGACCTGGCGGGCGATGCCGTGGAGGCGGCGAGCATAGGGATCGAGATCCCAGACCGTGCTGGCGACGAAGCGGTTGCGTACATCGTCGTTGCCTGGGGCGAGATCGATGCGCGGGCGGAGCGGATCGTAGTTCAGCTTCGCATC
>DASWCA010000300.1:0-3024 GCA_036390355.1 Acidobacteriaceae bacterium | reverse complement strand
ACAGTCCTGAAGACACGAGATCAGCAGCCGAGTCTTCAATAAATTAGTGTTGCGACCCTGAGTCTAGTGGCGGCCCCTCGGATTTTCAATGCAACTTTGGCAGCCGAACGCGAGCGGAACCAGCGAAACTACTAGGCCACTCTCCATCCCGCGTAATACCGCAACATGCAATAAATGGCGCATTCCACGCGGATGTTTGCATCTTTGATTCCCCGCGATCTCAGCACACGCACAGCCGGCGGAAAGCCTCGGCCGGGAAGTCGGAGTCCCCCAAAAGTTGTATCCGTCTGGACATCACGGCTGCGCTTCCGCGTCCGGTTGCAACAGAATCAGCAGCACCAGGCCCACGACGGTGAACATGCGGAATGCCGCCTCCTGCCCGTTCCAGATGCGTGACTGCCACATGAGGAACCACTCCGCGCCGACCGAAAGAAACGCCACCAGCCACATCGACATCGAAAGCGTCAGCGCGAGCACGGGCACACCCTTTGCCGCGTTGAACGCGCTGGACGGAAGCCTGATCGCACGCAGCATGCGCCCAACTCCCCACCACAGCAGAATCGTGTTGGCGATCTCCCACGCGATGATGCTGAGATAGAAAGCAAGTTGCCAGCGATGCGAGGGGAGCGCGCGCCACATGCCATGGTTGCCGGGAAATGTCGTATCCATCGCCAGAACATGACGCACGAACTGGTAGTTCGAATCGAAGTCGGTCAGGTTATTGAACACGACCAGGGCGTAAAAGATGGCGATCCCTGCGACGAGCATCAGCTTCGCGGCGCGCGTGATCATCGAGGGCTCCCCTTCCCTGCACTTGAAAATGTTCTGAAGTACGCGGTCAGCGCATCGAGAGTCGCATCGTCGTAACCCATATGCGGAGGCATCTTCGCGCCCGCCGTAACCGACGCGGGATTGCAAATCGTCTGGCGGAAGCGCTTGCCATTGTCGCGGGCTCGGTCGGCAAGTTGCAGCCAAGAGCGTCCGGCCATCGTGCCGCCCTCGGCGCCCATATTGTGACAGCGGAAACAGTCCTGCCGGGCGATTGCATACCCCTGCGCAACGGGTGAGTCTGCGGGCCAGTCTCCCGGCGGCCGAATCGCGCCAAAGACTCGAGACTCCCGGCGCAGCTCGATGCGCGTGACGCCGAACGGGATCTGCGGTTCATCCTCATGCGACAGCACCTTGAACGCCGGCTTGAAAAATGGATGGGAGATGAGATAAGGCCCGAGCGGCCCCCCATTCTCCGACTGCGGCCAATGGTCGCGCAGTTGCCCGTTGATCCGTAGAACCAGCAGAGGATGATGTTCCGCCACATAGTCGCGCGGATAGTTGGTCCGGTATTGATCGTAGGAGATCGCCACAATCATTGCGTCGTCCGGCGCCGCGCCGAAAAATCGTGCAAGGGTCCGAAGAGATATCCCGGAAATCTCCGATTTCTTTTGGAGATTGGAATCATCACTGACCGTATATGTTTCCTGCGGAAGACGAAGAAGGTCCCCATAGCGCACGTAGCGGGTAGAACCCGGGGGCAGGCCCTTGAGTTCACCGCCCAGTTCAAGATCGTCCGCGGAAGATCGCTCGACACGCAGCATGGTTGGCTCTGTTGCGCGCGGTGGGGCCAGCGCCGCAATCGCCAGCAAGAGCAGGAAAACTCGATGCATAGTTGATCCTAACTTGGCCGTGGATCGGGGACCAAGAAAATTTGCTCCTGTGCGTGCTACATTCGTATGCAAATGACGCAAACTCCGTCGCCAGAAGCATCCCTTGCCTCGCTGGGAATTGCATTGCCACAACTCCCCGCGCCCGGAGGCAACTACCTTTCCGCGAAGCGCGTGGGCGCAATTATCTATCTCGCTGGAGTCGTTTCGACCGATGCGGACGGCGTCATCACCGGCACCATGGGCCTCGACCGCTCGGTTGAAGATGGCTATGCCGCGGCACGAGCCTGCGCGCTCACACAGTTGGCGGTCCTCAAGCGGGAGTTGGGGTCGCTCGACCGAGTGGCCGAAGTATTGACGGTCAACGGCTACGTGAACGCTGCGTCCGGATTCGCGGAGTCGCCGGCCGTCATCAACGGCGCCTCCGACCTTCTGGTGCAGATATTTGGCGAGGCCGGCCGCCACGTTCGCGCGGCGGTGGGCGTCAGCGCCCTCCCTCGCCATGCACTGGTCGAACTGCAGATGACCGTGAGGGTCACCGAATCATGACACGACACACCCTCGCCGCCGAACCCACTCACTCCGTGTGGAATCGCGCACTGTCGCCACGCCTGCGAATCGAGCCCGGCGACGAAGTTGAGGTGCAGTGCGTCGACGCCAGCGGCGGCCAGGTGCGTCCCGGAATGACCACCAAGGAATATCTCACCATCGATCGCACCCGTATCCATGCGCTCACCGGGCCGATCTGGATCGACGGAGCGGAGCCAGGCGACGTGCTGCAGATCGACGTGCTGAACACTCGTCACCACGGATGGGGATGGTCCAGCATCGTCGAAGGCCTTGGGTTTCTAAAGGATCAATTTCGCGAACCCTATCTCTTCCACTGGCAACTCACGGGCGAATTTACACGCTCGCTTGCCCCGGCAGTCGTGCCCGTGCGACCGTTTCTGGGCGTCATGGGAGTGGCTCGTGCCGATGATGGTGAATTCCGCACGCGGCCACCTGGCCCGTTTGGCGGCAACCTCGATGTGCGCGAGCTCTGCGCCGGCTCCCGCCTCTATCTTCCTGTATTCAACCGCGGCGCACTCTTTAGTTGTGGGGATGGCCACGCGGCTCAGGGCGACGGCGAGGTGTGTATCAATGGCATCGAGTGTCCGCTGGACGCCACGTTGCGCTTCCGTCTGCATAAGCGCCAGCTTCTCGCGGGGCCGCTGGTCGAGGCCAGTGAAGAGGTCGCGCACGACTCCATCACCGATGCCTGGGTTGTCGTCGAAACGGGAACCGACCTTGCCGACACCGCCCGCGCCGCCACATTGCGCATGATCGACCTGCTGGTAAGCCGGTGGGGTTTCACCGCGATCCACGC
>DASWCA010000299.1:0-3121 GCA_036390355.1 Acidobacteriaceae bacterium | reverse complement strand
AAGTTGGTCGCGCTGTAAACGACATCTGCCAGGGGTAAGGATAACGATGGATCGTAGAAACTTTTTACAAAGTGTTGGGGCGGTCACCGCTGGCTCGGCTTTGAGGCCTTTGCAGCGGTTGGCTAAGGCTGCGCCGAGCCGGCCCAATTTCGTCGTGGTGCTCGCGGACGATATGGGTTTCTCAGACGCTGGGTGCTTTGGCGGCGAGATCGACACGCCCGTCATTGACGGGCTGGCTAGGGGCGGAGCTCGATTTACAAACATGTACTCGACAGCGCGATGTGGGCCTTCGCGAGACTGCTTGTTGACAGGAATGTATGCGCAGCAGACGGCGGCGGATGTGATGACGCCCGGAAATATTCCCGACTACGTGCGGTTTTTGCCAGAGCACCTGAAGGCTCGGGGGTATCGCTCCTACCACTCGGGCAAGTGGCACATGAAGCTGACGCCGCGCGATCATGGGGTGGGCTTCGATCGCACATACACGATGCTGGATGAGAATCGCTTCTTCACCCAGACGAAGCATGCGCTGGACGGAGTTCAGTTGCCGAAGCCGAAGGGCGGGTACTACTCGACGACTGCAATTGCGGATTATGCGGTTGAATTTCTGAAGGATCATGCAGCAAATCACAAGAGCGATCCGTTCTTTCTATATCTAGCGTTTCATGCACCGCACTTTCCGTTGCAGGCTCCGCAGGCCGATATCGACCGCTACCGTGACCGGTTTGGTGAAGGGTGGGATGTGGTGCGGCAGCGGCGGTATGCACGGATGTTGGAGATGGGTCTGGTGAACTGCGACCTGTCCCCGCTTGAGCCGGAGGTGTTTCCGCCGTGGAACTTATCCGAAGCAGATCTGGCAAGTCGAGTGGGTCCGGGTGAACTGGGGCGTGCGGTTCCGTGGGAGACGTTGACGGTAGAACAGAAGCAGTTTCAGCAGGCGAAGATGGCGATTCATGCGGCGATGATTACCCGGCTGGATACTGAGACCGGCAAAGTGATGAACCAATTGAGGGTCATGGACGTATTCGAGAATACGGTGGTGATCTTTCTTTCCGACAATGGCGCGAGCGCGGAGGAGATGATTCGCGGAGACGGGAACGATATGGCGGCGCCGATGGGGTCGGCCAAATCGTTTCTCGGGCTAGGACCGGGCTGGGCAACGGCAGCCGACACGCCCTTTAGACTGCATAAATCCTGGGTGCACGAGGGCGGCATCGCTTCGCCGATGGTGGTGAGTTGGCCTAACGGGATTCGCAAAACTGACACGCTGCGCAGGGATCCGTGCCATTTCGTGGATATTCTGCCGACGTTTGTGGACCTGGCGGGCGGAAACGTCGAGTCACTAGCACAGGGTGGACCGCATCATCCTGGGAAGAGTCTTGCACCGGCGATCCGGAGTGCGCAGCACCAGCCACGCGAGTCGATCTACTTCAACCACAACAACAACCGGGCATCTCGGACGGCGGACTGGAAGCTGGTGGCGAAGGGCAAGGATGGTCCGTGGGAGTTATATGACATGCGTACCGATCGCTGCGAGCTAAAGAACTTGGTGACGCAGTATCCGGAGCGTGTGAAGGCGATGAGTGCAACGTGGGCCGCGCAGAACGAGCGGTATGTGCGGGAGCGAGAAAGTGCACCCTCAACGAAAAAAGTGATGATGGAGATGCCAGAGTGAACGTGCTGATGGGCGGAAGACGAGGGAACCTTAGGATGCGCGGCCCATGGCGGACTTCCGTGTGGGCGCTGGCATGCTTCTTCACGGTTGCGTCTGGTAGTGGTCAGGTTGCTCAGGCTCGACCACCAACGCCAAAGGAGCAGAAATCGGTGGCCGGCGACACAGCGGAGGATCCTGGGTATTTGGCGGTGGGGCTATCGACGGAACTGACGCCGCTAGCAGTGCAGACCGCGATGCGGAAGGTGGCGGAGTGGCAGGTGCCGCGGATTTCGTCGACACCGGGGCAGAGTGAGTGGTTTGCAGCGCTGTACATGGGGCTGCTTGCGGCGGGCGAGACACTGCGCGAGTCGCGGTATAGGGAGGTAGTTTTCCAGGCGGCCGAAGCCTTTCACTGGGAGTTGGGACCGCGCAAGACGAACCCGGACGATCAAACGATTGGGCAGGTTTACTTGCGGCTAAATGAGGCAGCGCCTGATGCAGCACACTTGCGGCCGATGCGCGAGGAGTTCGACGAGTTGATGGGAACGCCGGACGATGTGGCGAAGCCAGTGTGGTGGTACTGCGACGCATTGTTCATGGCTCCCCCAGCATGGGCGGGGCTGGCGGCGCAAACGGGAGACGAGCGATATCTCGCGTACATGGATCGTGAGTGGCACGTGACTGCGGATCACCTTTGGGATACGCAGGAGCACCTGTTTGTACGAGACGCGACTTATCTGGGCAAGCGTGAGAAGAATGGTCGCAAGGTGCTGTGGTCGCGCGGCAATGGATGGGTCATGGGTGGGCTGGTGAACGTGTTGCGGGTGCTGCCTCCGGGAGATCGCCGGCGGGCGTTTTATGTGGAGAAGCTACGGGCCATGGCCACAGCATTAGCGAGACTGCAAGGCGCGGATGGTTTGTGGCGGTCAGGGTTGCTGGATGCGACGGACTACCCGACACCAGAGGTCTCGGGATCGTCATTTTATGTGTATGCCATGGCGTGGGCATTGAATAACGGGGTGCTGGACGCCGAGGTATTCCGGCCGGTGGTGGAGCGCGGCTGGGCGGGACTGGTACGGCAGATCTATGCGGACGGGCGACTGGGTTCGGTGCAGCCGGGCGGCGCATCGCCCGCAGTTTTTCCAGCAGGGTCGAGTTGGGTGTTTGGCTCTGGAGCATTCCTGCTTGCGGGCTCTGAGGTAAACACGTTGGCTTCGCACGGGCATCAGGCGGTCAGTCGGACAAAGGGTTCACAGAGCGAAAATCGCTCCGTAATCTCCAAGAAGCCCCGCCCCTCGATTGATCCACGAAAGGAGATGGTGTAGTGTTCTGCCATAGCATGTCATTGCCCGGAAATAATGTGGATCGGCTGTTGCTTCCCAATGCGTCGACGCCCTGTCGCGCCAAGTTTTGTTGTTGCTGTAGCTAAGACAGCAGTCCCTCTTCTCACTCTTTTTTGCTGCTCCC
>DASWCA010000298.1:0-24415 GCA_036390355.1 Acidobacteriaceae bacterium | reverse complement strand
CACTGGGTTCCTGCAGTCGGTGGCGGATGACGGGTTGAAGTTGACGATGGAGAGCTTTGTGTAGTGGTGGTGGATGCCGCGCGGCGGTGCATTTGTGAGTTGCGGGTCGAGTGAGCCGTCGGCTGTGCGGGCAGCGAAGGTCCAGAAGTCTCCCGTCTGAAAAGTTCCAGCCGCAGAACTGAGATTGAACGTTACCGTAATGCCGCTTTCAAGAATGAGCGTTGTTCCGGCCACAGGCACGGGAATGTCGCCCTTGCTGCCCGCGGCGCCGAGGTCATACCAAACGGTAGTGCCGTCCTGCTCGTAAATCTTGCCTGAGTGGTCCCACCGGCGGATGCGCGTACGGGTGTTCTCCGCTGGAGTTCCGACGGGGAAGTTCGCTGCTGTAAGCGGCGCGGTGAGTGTGATGGTGCGGGCGGAGACATCGACGCTGTCGATCTGGCGGAGTTCGCCTGGCTGCCCACTCAAATAGAGCGATTCATCGAGTACCTCAATCCAGTTTCCTGGAATGAAACCAAGTACCTGGTCGCGGCCGAGGCTAAGTACACTGAGCCTGGTTGCCGGGTCGCCGACGGTGTTGGTAGCATTTGCGATCGAGGTGACGCCAGTCTCGACTGAGGCATTGTCGCGCGACCACTTGAACGTCGCACCGCCGGTCGCGCCAAGGGCGTTTGTGCCGCCGGCTTGGTGGATTTCGACCCGGTAAAATTGATTCTCCGCGCCGGTGTAGCCGGTGCCGTTGGTGAGACAGCATGGGCCTGACGGGCCGGAGGCGATGGTCCCATTCGTGAGTTGACCGGAGGAGACTGGCCACGGGATCGAAGAGTCGGGCGTTGCGCAGTTCCAGTTGCCGCCGGAAGGAACGGCCATCAGCTTGACTTGCCAGACGGTTTGCAGGCGACCGGTGGTATCGACGCCAACAGCTTTGTCGATCAACTCAGGATCCTCGAGATAGGTGACGGGCCGCGTCCACACATCGAGATACGCGAGGAAGGGACCATCGCCCGCGAGGCTGTTGTTTGCCGGCGTGTAGTGAGGCTGGCTGAAGAAGTCAACCGGATTGACGCTGGCCGCCGGTGGAGGTTGCGGCGATCCCGAGAGCTCAGCCAGTGCGGAGTCCCACTGAGCGTTAGCGAGCAGCCCGTGGTTTTCCGCAAGCAAGCCGTCGATATACATGCGGCCCGTGCCGATCGTCAGCGAGTTGGCGCCGCCTGAGGAAGAGGCTGTGATCTGGAAGGCGAAAGGCGTCGTGGCGGGATAGGCGGCGTGGCCCATGGCGTCGAACGTCCCGGCCTGGAAGCGGCGGAATAACTCCGCCAGCCATTCATTCCAGTCGGAGTCCAATTGCACTCGTCCCTGCTCCATCACAACGCCGGAGTAGTCGTTCCATGGATTAAACGTGAACCTGCTGTTATCGAAGCTCAAGGTGGACTCCTATCCTCTGCTTTCAGTTCTGGTAAATGATGCCGGCTTCAAGGCCTACAGGCAGATACTCCTGCAATCGAATGTTGAGATCGCTCTCCCGTTGTGGTGCGAGTAGAAAATGAAACACTCCCATCTCGCCGCCGTCGTCCGCGCCACGGCGGATGGACTTGTCGGTCGAGGCGAGAAGTTTGAGATAACCGGGTTGACCGTAGCGCCTGGAGAAAAAGAGCGGCTGCGGCGATGCGAGCGCTTGAAAGACGCACTCGAAGTGGCGAGGGATGACCGGTTTGACTGGCAGAAAGCTGAAGCGCACGCAGCCTTCCTGTTTGCGATCGGCGACCAGAGCGGAACCCCATGTGTCTCCGCTTGCGAGCGCACTCCAGAAAATGCTGTTCGAAACCAAAGTGAGCAGTGTGGCGTGGACCTTGCCGACGACAGTCGAGCTCAACAGAGTCAGTGCGCCACCACCGGCCTTTCCATCGAGCGCTGCATACGCGACCTGCGTTGCGTCCGTTGCGTCGACGATGCTGTCAGAGACGCTCACTGTAACCAGCGTTCCGGTACGCAGAGCACCCAGAACACTACGCTCGATCACAACTTCCACACTGCTGGGTTCCGCGACGAGCGCAGGAGCGGTAGGAAGTTGAGGATTTCCGGACGAGTCGACCGACCAACCAGGCACGAGCGTGCAATGTGCAACACCGAGGTGCCCGAGCCGGTTCTCAGTAACGCCGTCGGGCCGGTATTCGGGAACATGCAGGAGTGCAGCCGGCAACGGACTCGCAGAGGTCATCGCGCTGCCGGCGGCAATGACCAGGCCGTTGAGCAGGAAGGAGCTCGACGCGTCGCCGGTTACGGTGATCTTGTCATCAAGCAACAGTGTGGGGCGCGCTTCGTTGGCAGCGCGTAACTCAACAGTAGTGCCGGCCGGAAGGTCGACGGACAGCGTGAGGGTCTCCACCGGGAGCACCCCTTGCTTGGGATAGATGTCGCTGCCAGTGATCTCCACAGCGACTTGTCCCTGTAACGGAAGTTGACCGATCGCGAATGTGACTGCCTCCTGAAGTGTGGCATAGCGAGGCGTCGCTGCAGTGTCGGGGTAGGGGAAAATCCACTCCGGGTTCGTGACGGTGAATGTATCCTCCCGGGCATATTCTCCGCCGCCGATGTTGGCATTGAAACCGTAGTAGTACGAGACCTGTAGTTGCGGCGAGGGCGATCCGAGGGCGCGAGGAGGGAGCGCCAGACGGCCAAGCTCTGGGTCGACGACGATGGCATAGGGGCTATCCGCGGCCGGCAGATTCACCCACGATCCATCGGCGCCCGACAAATCTGCTACCTGAATCTGATAGGGGTTCAGAAGGTTGCTATCGAGCGAGATAAGCAGACTATTTGCCATGCCGTAATACGCGGCGCCAACTCCTTTCTGCAGATCGTCACAGAGAACGCGCCGGCGCAGACGGTCGGCAACATTGACGGGCGTCGCAGCGGCCGTGATCTGCTCGCCCTGCGATTTCGCTCGATGGAAGAGCGGAATGTCCATGCCAAGCTGGCTGAAGCGATAACAGAGCGCGTTGGTCGTGGTGACCGTTGGACCTGCTGCTGGAGTCGCGGCGGGAATGGAGTCTGTGACGCTATACGCGCCGAGCGACCACAGGAAGATACCGATGTTCTGAATGTTGTAACGGCCGCGGCGTGACGCGATGCGCCGCACGTCAACCTTGTGCGCCGTTCTGTCGAATCCGCGATCGATGTAGATCCCGGGCTTCCAGTTACGCAGGTTGGGAGCGAAGTGACTCTGGAGGCGGATGTGATTCATGTACTGTGTATCGCCGAGGATACGGAAGAACTCAACGGCGTGAGCACCCCAGGCGGTAACGTCGCGCGTAAGCTGTTCGAGCACCAGAACGGTGCCCTTGCGGCGCCGGAGGGAGATGGTCTCGGCTACTTCGCTGCGCGGGTTGTCTACTGACGGGGCAATGCCTTTGACGGCTTGATAGCCGATGAGATCGCCGATGTAAGGAATCACCCACTGCGCGCAGGTCTCGATGAACTGGTCATCGTAAAGCTGATCGAGATCCTCAGCGACGACTGCCAACTGCTCCTCGACCAGCATGAGCAGCGACTGGAGCGGCCCGCGCGAAGCCTTGGCCATAAGGCCGTTGAGTTGCGCTTGCTGATCGGATGAGAGAGGCGGGACTAACGCCTGCAGCGCAGCCAGTTCGGCGAGTTCCGCAGGCGTGAGCAGCGTCTGCGATTGTGCGATCTGCGCATCGCGGAGACGATAGACGGCGGGTAGAAGCTGGAAGAGATCGAGACTCATACCATCACCCCCAGGACGATGCTCTTCGGATCGGGATCGAGGACGAGGATTTCAGCGGGTTGCGGCAACTTGCCGGGGCTGGCCACCGGCGTGTATGCACAGATGCGGAGATGTGCGTGCGGCCGCTGGAGATGAACCTTCTGCGAGAGCCAGTTGTTGTATGCCGAAACCGAATAACCGCTGCTCGCCAGATCGCCCCCGGCACTGGTTGCGACGACCCTGAGTTTGGTGACATTGACAGCAATGACTCCCGGAACAGCCTGGATCAGCGCCGCGATTTCATCGCCGGAGACGCCTTGACCGAATGTCCGTGCAGCAAAGCTGTAGGTTGAGGTAAGTTTCGCGCGTACCGCAGCCTTTACGGCAGCGGAATCGTACGCCGGATCGTAACGAAGATCGGCGGAGAGACGAAACAGGGTTTCGAGGAACGACTGCGCGAAGATGGGCACGTTGGGATTCCCGTATCCTTCGAGCGCGGCGACGAGATTGGCGAGCGTAGGATTGCCAGGCGGCAGCGCCGCTCCACCGGCACCCGCGACAGTGAGGAAGACGCCGCGATAAGCACCGCTGGGTATCCAGATGGCATTCGCCTTCGCGATGCCGGCGAAGGTCGCGGCAAAGTTTTGATAGTCGGTGATGGAGACCGCGCGGCCCAGCGTTAACACGGACAAAGGAGCGTTGGCGCGGAGGTCCTCGGCTGATTGTGCGTCCTGGCCGCCCGTCGTTGCAAGCGGATTATTCACCCCGCTGACACCCAATGGCCGGTCGACCAACGTGGTGATAGAACCTACCCCGACATTGCCGGCAGAGCCGATGCCAACGCGATAGCTCGCCTGAATATTGTTCTGTCCGGTCGGAAGTGTAGCGCCTTCGACACCATCGCCGAACTGCGCTTTGGTAGAGCCGCCGGGAAGGTTGAGCGTTGCGAAGACCTGCTCCGAAGGACCTTCGTTGTAGAGCGAAGGTCCTTCAGTCCATGCAATTCCGCTGGCTCTGACCTGGAGCGAACTGAGTCTGCCTGAAGGCGTGGCCGCCTGTACGAATGTCAGAGGTTTCTGCTTGAGCGTGAATACCTGGTTCGGTATCGCTGCGAAGCCGCTGCCCAGCATCTCCATCACCGAGCCTCCAGCCGTTGCGGGGCCAACGTTCGCGTTGACCGTGGTGGCAGTTCGGTCGTAGCAGTAGCGCAGGCTCGACTCTAGAAGAATGCGAGTGTGAGGTGTCGGTTTTGCGACTACGGACGCCGACGAAACCAGCGCGAACTCTTGCACGATGGGATCGTCCTTAGAGGCGGTCGCGAGGAAAAAGTTGGTGAGCCGGGCATCCAGCGCGCCCGACCTTCCATTGGAGTCGAGCACCGTCAGCGGCATCATGTGATTCGCGAGCCTCCACGGCGGGATTGATCCATTGGGATACAGGAAGTTCGGCGGTTGAAGCAGCGTCATCACATCGCCGCCTTTGAGAGTCACCTCTCCGGAGCCGTCATCAGGTCTAAAGAAGAGCTCGACGATATTGGGCTTCACAATGAGCTTCTGACTCTTGCCGGAGATCGCCACGGCTTTGATTCCAATCAAGTCCGGCTGGATACCTTCAAGGTCGAGGGAGGTGCCGTAGAGAGGGTGGTCGAGCGGCTGCTCGGCAACGATCAGCTCCTCGCTCTGCGTGAGTATGGAGGCGGAACGAGTGTAGCTGTAATAGTCGCTGAGGTTGGTTGATGTGTCGGTGGCGATGCGAGTGATCTTTGCGGCGACGCTGTAGTCCGAGCGCGAGATCGACGTGACAGAGTTCATCGCAAAGAGGCTGGTAAAGCCGGAAGGAGAGCTGGTGGTATCTGCGTCGGGCCGGAGCATCACCAACCAGCCGCCACTGGTGAGCTTGGAGTAGACGGCATCGAGATCGACGAGGCTCTGATTGTAAAGGTAATTGCCGGTGGAGTTGTCGTAGCCGAAATCCCACTCGGTTGGCGGAGTGCTCCAGGTAAGCAGACCGGACCAATAGAGGGCGGTGATCGTCTTTTGCGCCAGCATCGTTGGATTGATGGCGTTGTAGCCAAAGAGAGCGGAGCGTTGCCGGAGAGCAAAGAACCTGGGGTTCTTTTGCGGAGGATTCGCGTAGAGGCCCCGTCCCCAGGTCACATACGTTCGCATATTGATGGCGTCGGGTTCGACGGAGGTGATGGTCCTTACGTCCCATTGCTGACTCGCGGTGGACTCGATCAGCCGCTCATCGCCGACGATCAGAATCGCATCGCCCGGTACCAACTGCGTCGATGTTCCGGCGAGATAGACACCGGTGTCGTATCGTTTCGGCACCCAGGGCGCGCCAGTGCGAACCGGCATCGCGTTCCAATCGGCCTTCGCGAGGATGTTCGCGGAAGTCTCGAAGGATTGCGGCGATTGTCCCTGCCCAGGAACGCTCTGGGCCTGGGTGCCGGCAGGAATGGTAATCGCTTTGGCGCCTGGATTTGCCGGCAGGCCGGTCGCTGCCTTGAGTGTGAACGCTAGATACGTAGAGGCAGCGACACCGGGCGACGGCTGGAATCCGATCAGGCGCGACAGGTGCGTGAGCGAGTCAAGCTGCGTAGCGGTGCGCAGATAGCTCTCGTTCGCCAAACGCTCCTGGTAGAAGGTAAGGATATCGAGCACGACCGAAGTGGCATCGAGGAACGCAATGCTGAAATCGTCGTCATCGCGCGTCTTGAGCGGCGCGAGTGCCGGATAGTCCGAGCTCGAGAGGCGCGCGAGCATAGACTCCTTAAAGGTTCCCCATGTTCCGGTGCGATAGACAATCGAGGACAATCCCGGAAGGTTGACCTCTCCTTGCGGCGTTTGCACGCTGATGCCGGAGCAGCAGCCGCAAGCGCAGTTGTGTGATCCGTTGCAGCTCATAGGCTCATCGCTTCCCACCCTTCATTACAAGGGTTAGCCGGCCATGATCGGGCAGGCTTGGATCGTTGTCCATGCGGGCGACCTGAAATGGGCCGAGTGGAATCTCGCCTTTTGAGAGATAAACGCTGGTGGCAACTCCCTGCGGCCGGAAGACGGTGGCGGCGACACTCTGCACGCCTGCTACACTTCTCGCCGCAGCATAGATGCGGCTGAGATAGACTGTCTCTCCCAGAACAAAGTTCTGCGGAGCAAACAGCGCAGGCTCTCCGTTCGCGAGCATGCCGCGACCAAGGACCTGACACAATGACTTCTCTACGTCGCTTGCGAAGTACGCCGGGTCCACACAGATCGTGAGTTCAATCTCGAGCGAAATGTATTCCGGCGATTCGAGCTGAATATCCTGACCCGCGAGCCGGTAGCGGTCGACCATGCAGGTGAGCGACTTCTGCAGCGTGGGTGTGAGATTTCCGCCTCCTTGCGGTTCGGCAGTAATGAATACCGTGTACCAACTGCCCGTCCAGCGCAGCGTTGCTGCGGCGTCTTCGACCTGCGAATTCTTTTCGGCGACAGTGACATAGTCGGCCATAGTGACGGCGCGTTCCTGCGTCATAAAGGCTTGCGGCGCGCGGCGCTGAATCTGATTGTTGGTCTCTGGATCGACACCGCCTGAAGCCGCAAGCGGATTAGTGCAGGCAGTAATGCGCGGGTCTGCCGCCAGGAAGATCAGGCTCTCTGCCCCGACGTTGCCCGCGGTGCCGTTGCCGATGCGATAGAACGCCGTGAAGGATGTGCCGCTCGGCGGGCGCCGGCCGTTGATATCGTCTCCAAAACGAAGGCGCGCGACCCCATCGGATTCCACTTCGACGACGAAGTTGGTATCGGTGGGTGAGTCAGCGAGCAGATCAGATACCGGGATCCAGTCGGTGCTGATACCGTTCAGTATTCCCTTCAACGTCATCGCGGGCACCGCCTGATTGGCGTCGTAATTCATGAGTGCGTGCGCGGAGAGACTAGGGCTGGGTTCTTCATCGAAGCTCCTCACGCGGACGAGATCGGAGCCGGAGCTAAAAGTGGTAGCCACGTTTTGGAGCGAGACATCGATAAACTGCTCGACGACAGCGGGGACCGCGATCCCAACCGGGCCGGAGGGCGGTGTGTAGAGCACGAGCAGATTGAACAGCGAGGGATCGGTCAAATTACCTTGCGCGAGCACGCTGAAGAGCGGCGGCCAGGACAGAGGATTCGTCGGCTTCACAGTCAGATAAGCGACGCTGCTGTTGTCCAGCAAATCGACTGACCCGGTGTTCGGCAGCATGGTGGGCGCTGCGGGAAACGCTGTGGGCGCGGTTCCCGGCGGCGCGTAAGTGGACGGGACGCGAACGAATCGCGAGAGCGAGTTCAATTGCGTGACCGCATAATTTGGGTCGGCGATGGTCAGCGAAAGGCTGGGGAAGCGCTCCAGCACAACAGGACCTGACATGCCAGCCGGGCCTCCGGGTGGATCGAAGACGATGGCAAGGTCGAAGCGCGACGGATCGATCGCGTTCGGCTGCGCAATGATGCCGAAATACTGCGGCCACGAGAGCGGATCGGCTGCCTGGACTGTGAGGCAAGCGAGGCCGTTGGCGTCGTTGAGGCTGACGTCGCCGTTCGAGACCAGCGGTACCGCGTTTGGCGTCACCGGACTTCCGGCGAGTTGCAGAGGTACGGCCAGCGTGACGGGCCTATCGGGAATCTGCGGACGGTAGCGCATCGGTAAGGGAACGCGCGCGGTGGGGTGGCAGCGGTCCCCACTGGGATTGGGCGGGCGGAAGATTGTGGGATTCGGCACCGTTCCAAGCGAGACTCCCGTCATCGATAATCCCTGATCGGCAAGAACGATGTTGCCGAGAATGATGCTCACGTCCGCGAGCATCACTTCATCGCCTTTCGAGTCAAGGAACTTGGACGAGAGGCAGACGGGAAAGGGCAGGGCATCTTCCATGAACCACTGAATCTCTGTGACAAGCGTGGGTTGCTGAGCCCCGGAGGTGATGGGCGCGCCCGTGCTATCGAAGAGCGGATCGACAAGAGGTTGCCCCTGGCCATTCTGTGTCGTGACACGGGTGATGCGAACGGCGCAGCGATGGCGGATGTCGGCATCGGCTGCGAAGCCAGTTTGCGGGCCCATCACCTCTTTGAAGATGAGCACGTCGCCAACCTGAAGGTTGGGATAAGCGCCCTTGATCGTGGCCTCAGTGGCTCCCACCGCTAGACAGCAGTTGGCGTCACCCCAGGTGTAGAAGCTCATCTGATTATGTTCGGGATAGAGAACCGCGTCCTGCATTGGCTCGAATACCACGACGCCTGCGATAAGCGCGGCCTCCTCATTCCCCGCGCCAATAGCGAGAGTCGACGGCATACCGGCCGCATATGTATAAAAGCGCGTAATCGCGCGGTCCATGAAGACCTGTGCATTCACATTGAGGTGTATCCACGAGCGCGCGTTGCAGCCATCATGCACGCGATAGTCAACCAGCAGCGCATGGCGACGAAGCGAGACGCGGCTCCGCGCTGTAAGCAGGTACGCTTCGGTTGCGATGGCATCCTGTTGATAGCTGAGCTGATCGCCCACGTAAGAAATCAATTCAGCGAGGACGACCCCCATGTCCGCCTCGCTCGACCCCTCCCACGAAGGAAGAAGCTGGTTGAGACGGTCGAGCATGATTGAACGGAAGGAGCCGTAGTCCTTCGCCAGATAGTTGATCGGCGGCGGATCGGGGAGGGCTGGTGGGCAGTTGATCGCTGGGGGCGCGCAGTCGAAGTCCGGGCCGCACTCGACTTTGAAGGAAAACTCGACCTCTGCCAACTGAGGATCGAATCCCGCCAGCGCCTCAGTGACGGTGAAGCCGTCTTCCACTGCCTCAGTGATGTCGTTGACCAAACGCAATGTGTACGGAGAGAAGTCGCCTGCGACACTTGTGCGCACGACAAGAATATTGGCGGCATTTGCAAGGCCATTAAAGTATGCCGTCTCTGCGGCCGTTGCCATGGGCAATGGGCTTGATGCAGGAGCGATCCACAGCGCAGTGATGGTAATGCTCTCACCACCCTGGATAAGAACGTTGTTCGGCGTAAGAGTCGCAGGCACCGCCTTCAGGCAGTGCAGCAGAAGAGTCTGTTGCCGCGGACTGCCCAGAGGAATAGCGTCGTGATCCAACACTTCGAGGTAGTCAATTCCATTCAGCGTTGGATGGTGAAGGATCGCCGCCCTGCGGTTCTCATCGCAGCAGTTATAGATCATGGATGACCTCCGTAGACGAAGGTCTGCACCTGTGTCACGTCGGTGTTCAGCGGAGAGTAGGTGACAGTGACGGTTAACATCGATTCTTCAGCTGACGCGATGACCGATTGGACTTTGATAAAGTTACCCAGCCATTTTTGCAACGCACCCTGCACGGTAAATTGCGTGGCCGCGGCCATCTCCATGCTGTTCGGCGCGAAGGTGAGCTGGAGCAGGCCACTACCGAAGTCAGGCAGGTTGACGCGCTCTCCGGGGGCGGTGAACAGCACTTGTTCGACGAGCTGGCGCACGTAGTCGCCGAGCGGGTCCAGCGTGCGTCCGCGGCCATCGAATTGGTAAGGAAAGTTGACGTTCATTGTGCAGCCTCTTCCTTAGGTCGCGAGCACCATCATCTGTGACGAAACCGGAACCATCGGCGTGCCGGTGGGCACACACACCGACACACCGGACAGAATGGCGACAGGTTGTCCGTGCGATAGAACCTGCACCGCGCCCACGACCCATTGCCCCGTTACGCATGGTCCGTTGCCTGCCGGCGGAACGAAGGCGCATCCGGCGATCGCATACGGTGCGGCGATGGTCGCGATGGGCATGCCGGAGACCAGCACACTCGGGCTCGGCACAGTTGGAATGGCCTGGCCTCCGTGCGCACACATTACAACGGCGCCTACATGCAGAATTGGTCCCGGCATCGAGAAACCTCCATCGCGTTATGGCCCGACAACTGTCAGGGCTGTCATATTGATAGCGACGGCCGGGCCGATAAGCGTGATCGTCGCGCCCTGTCCGTTACTGATATAAATGCCTGTTTCGTTGACCACGATCATGGCTCCGCTTGCGCCTTTCAGAACGATGCCGCCAGTCACCGGAGTGGGAGGCCCGTCGCTGAGAATGATCGAATTCTGCCCCGAGGTCTGGAGGACAATGTTCTGTCCCGGAGGTATCGCGGGTGGCGCCGTGGCGAAGATTGGGACTTCAGCGACCAGTCCCCAGAAGCCTCCTGTCCAGATGGGATAGTCCGGGTTGCCTTGTTCGAACTCAATCCATACCTGAGAGCCAATCGGCGGGACGATAAAGCAGCCCGACTGAATTCCCGCGGCCGGCACGCATGGCATGCACCAACTCGAAGGAATCTCTCCAAGGACGTCCGGAACCTGCGCCATCACGCGCCCGATCTGCAGCGGATCGATATTCTCGATCACCAGCCCGCGATATTTACCGAAGTATCGGCGCGGTCCGCCGACGACATCGTTGCCGGCACTCATGGGGTCACCGACTGTACGGTTGAGACAAGGCCGTTACGCGTGAGAGTGAAGTTCTGCTTGTATTCGCCACGTTTGATCTTGTGAGTGACGCTCTTGACGTAATAGAGGCCGTCGAACGCGGGGCCTGCGCCGCGAACGCCCACCAGCTTCCGCGCGCTCAACACTCCGCCGTAACGTGTGACATCGAGGCTGCCCTCGCAGGTGACGACGTCCGCATTCTTGGATGCCTGCGCCATGCCCATCATGATCGCCTGCGGAATTGGCAGCTTCGCGCAGTCCTCGCGGAAGGAATTCAGATCCGGCGGCAGCAGGTTGGTGGGGATCGGAGGAATAGCACCCAGCGGCGGATTGAGCGGAGTGATTGGAGGTATGGGAATCGGAATGCTGACGCCCGACTCCTGGTTATAGATGTAGACGATCGGCATCTTGTTCTTTTCCTGATCGAAAGCGAAGTGCAGGCTTTCAACATTGGTGTAGGCATCCATATCTGCGCTAAGCGCAGGCTGCACCTCACCGAACTTAATCTGCGGTCCCCAGTAGGCCTTGCTGACGCCGGGTGCGGGGCCGGGGTCGATGTAGAAAACATAGCCCACCTCATCGGCCATCGCGCGAATGTATTGCAGGTCCGTGCCCTGCTGCGCCGGGATTGCTTCGATCGGAATCGAGATGTCGATCATGATGCTCGGGATGATCATTGGGATGACACCGAAGAACGAGTATTTTGCGACCAGTGCCAGCACCCTGACCTCCCTTGGGCACGCCGGGAAAGGGAAACCGCTCCAATTGGCCTGGTCCATCAGTGCGGTGAGATCGCGACCCGTGATGGTCAGCGTTGAGTTCGAGCCCTTGTCCCCCGGCGAGATCGAATTATTGGTGATGACTCCGTCGATGAGCACGTTCGACACGCCGTTCACCGTGGCCACGACGATGCAGCGCATAAACAAAAGGGGCATTCCACCCGTGAGCAGAAATAGAATCTGCAGCGGCGATTGCTTGTCGATGCTGAAGGTGAGTTGGAAGCCGCTCGGCTCGACGTCATTCACTTTGACCTCGACCTCCGCGAGCGCGTCCAGCACAGCTCGCGGCACGGTCACCGGAATGATGGGGCCCATCATCAGCGAAAGTTGGACACTCTTAAGCACCAGCGCCCCCCGGTATGCCTTGCGGCGTCGTGATGGCGAGCACGTGTCCAATCGTCGCAACGAGATCGTCTGGATTGATCGCGCCGTTGGCGTCGCAGATGAGCCAGAACATAAGCGGATCGCCCAGGTACTTGGCGGCAATCAGATCCAACCGGTCGCCTTGATGCACCGTATGCCGATTGATCGTTGCGAAGTTCGGAGAACCCGGCTGCGGCACGATACGCCGCGCAAGATAGGGAATGACTTGACCGTTTGCGGCGGTGTACTGCAGCACGCTTGAGGCGTAGTAGCGGCTATCGGTGGGAAAGGTGACCTGCGGCACCATGCCCATCTGCACCATCGCCTGGAGTGGATAGTTCACGGCAGACCTCCGAGTCCGAGCGTTGTGAGAGCGGCCGAGGCCGCCTTCGAGGCCAGCGATTCTTTATTGCTGAGATAGGACATAAAGAGATGTCCGCCTGGATGCTGGAAGCCCAGATCGTCGACGCTCAACACCCGCATGCCCAGGCTGATCTTCGCGCGAATCGGATTGAGATTCGAGTCGAAGGCCTCTTCCGTGATCGAGATGTCAGTGAGCCGTATTGGGATGACGCGGCTGCTGCTCCAAACGAAGAGTGTGAGCGGCTGCTCGAGAGGAACGATCTCAAGCGAGCCCGAGCTGGCCATCTTGTCGTCGGCAAACAATGTCTCGACGGTTGGATTGACGAGCATCTCCAACTGCGCGAGCTGTGGATGCAGCCCATACTGAGCCGTCTGAGGAAACTGCGTTGGAAACTCGAGCTGATCGGCGGCATCCATCTCCGCCTCGAGCTTGATGGTCTCGATAGCAGGGCCGCGCAGACGCAAGGCATCGACTCGGACACCGTCTGTGCCTCCCGGCATCGCCTGGATTTGCAGCGAACGAGTCAGGGTGTCGGGGTTGTACTGAAGCGCGATCACACTCCGCACAACAGAGGTGTCCGGATCCATCGTGACGATTCCGCCCTTGACCAGCCGCGGCGATATGGGTGTAGCAAAGGCCATGCGTCGTTCCTTTCTTATTTCCGCGTTGTCGGCGGCGTGAAATCTCCCTGCGCAACTCTTGCATCCATCGTTTTTCCATCCGCATCCAGCAACGCCCCGTCTGCCTCTTTCCAGCCGCCACCGTCCTTGTCGAAGGTTGCCGGTTTGACCGTCCAACTTAAACTGAGCAAGCGGCTCTCCGCGTCGATGGCTCTCTGCTTTTGTGCTACCGGATCTCCATCTTTGGCAGGCGGCAGAACAGTGTCGGCATATTTGGCCTTGATGTTGTAGTGATAGGACCGTTTGCCCGATCCGATCGCCTTCTTCAGCTTGTCTTCCACCTGTGCGTTCATCCGCTGATTGACCGTGTTGGTAATCGGCATCATGTTTTTCCAGATGCCCTCGCCGCCAAGCCTCATGCTCAGGAGATGTCCGCGGACGTAATACTTTTCTTTCTGGTCGCGCAGGTAGCCGAGGTCGTTCCAGATCACTGGATCGGTGCCACTGGGTTCGGTGCCAACTTCATGGTTTGAGCTGAGGTAAGCGTCGGCCTCCACACCGCCGCCAAGCGAATGTGGCGCCTGCGGATACTTGATCCGAGCCTTGGCCGGCTCCTTTGCTTTGAGCCCATCCATCATTTCGCGAAGCTTGTCGAAGTCCTTTGCGCCCTTCTCATCGTCGGCGGGCTTCTGAGCCTCGCCCTGACGCCACTTCAACTGGCCAGCGAGCTTGAGGATGTCTTTGGTCTGCTTCGGAGTCGCGTGGACATCCTTGAGGAAATGTTCCAGCGGAGTCTTGGCGCTGTGAACCATCACATCAGGATGGTTGCCATCTCCTTCGATTGTTATTTTGTGGTCCTCTTCGCCGTATTGGAACTTCTTGGGCTTAGACCACCATTCCTTCAAACTCTCGAGACGGGAGGTGAACGCTGCCTTGCCCGCTTCCCAGAGGGGTTTTGCCTTATCGACGATGATCTTCAGAACCGCTCCAATGGCCTTGTCGATCGGCGCACGGATCTTCTCGATAATTTCGCGGATGGATTTGCCGAGGCCGGTGAGGTGGAGCTGGCCGGCGAGGAACCGCAACAACAGAGGGATGGTCCTTGAGAGGGAATCCTCCACCTTCTTCGCCGCGGGACCGGTATTGGCCTCGACGATATCGGAAAGGGCATTCACCACCGTGTCGATAAGGTCGGCGAGCTTGGAAGCCTTGTCGATGATGAAATTGACCGTCTCGTAGATGCTTTCGATCGCCTGGACAAGCTCCCCGACAGGATTCGCGAGCTTGGCAACCATGAGCAGGCCGCGCGTGACGATCTGTTCGACGATCCAGCTCTTGATGCTGTCGAGCAAGGAATCGAAGATCTTACTGGCCTGCTCCTTCAGCATCTCCCAGATTGCGGAGAAGCCCTCTTTCCGAATGCGGGTGATTACCTTCGTCGTGGTTTCGGCAGCGGTTTCAATGAAGTACACTTCCGGTTCGCTGAGCAGCGCTACAAGCTGCGGCCGCTGCTGTGCGTATGTAAGGCCCAGGACCTGCAGGATCAGGTTGAGGATGCTGCCGAAGGTGAACTCGGTGGGGATCGTTACTCCCTTGATTGCGAGCTCCTCAAATATCCATGTCTTTACTCCTTCCCCAAGGTGGGCGAGGATGTTGGTGCCAAAATTCGTGAAACCCTCCTGCACCGCCTTGAAGAGATTCTTGGCAAACGAGAGTGGGTCGGCCGCGATGCGGGAGATGACGTTGCCGGTCTTCTTGAAGAAGGCATAGACTTTCCGGCCCGTGTCGCCGAAGACTGCAAGAAGCGCTTCGAGGATGAAGTCAAGCACCTTCTTGCCGACGACGGATGCCAGATCGATCAGCTTGTCGAGAGGCTCCTGCAGCAACGCCTTGATGCGGTCCCATGAAGCTTCAGGATGCAGGAGCTCGACACTGGCTAGCGCCTTATCCAGAAGACCGGAAAAGTATTCCTCAGTGAGGTCGCGCTTCTTGATCTCGCCAACCAGCCAGTCGTAAGCGGTCTGCAATGCGTCCGCGGCTTTCTTCAGCTTTTCAAAGAGCGCGGGGCCGCCTTCAAAGAGTCCAAGTACACCTTGCGTCAGCGTTGTAGGATTTTGCGGAACCACTTCTCCCGTGATGAGGTCCTTGCCGATGACAACACAAAACAGTGGATAGCCCTTCAGATTGCGCAGTTTCCCAAGCAGCCACGCCTTGGCGTCTGGAAGATTGATGCCCCAGAGCCGCTGGACCTGTCGTGGAGCGGGACGAATCACTGGGTGCACACGCTGCGCAGAGCTGTTTTGTTGCACGACGTGGGTTAGTTCATGCGCCAGCAGGCGACGGCCACGGGCGGTCTGCGGCGCATAGTGGCCAGAGGCGAAGACAATGTTATTTCCGACGGTGTATGCCCTCGCTCCCACCGAGCGGGCGCTGCTGGCGGCGCGCTCATCGGTGTGCAGCCGAACGTTGCTGAAATTGAAACCGATGCGGGACTCCATGTAGCGGCGCGTCTCAGGATCGAGTGGCCGGCCTGACGAGTGAATCACGGATTCCACGTCAGTTGTGTTGCCGAAGATCCTCCCCGCGGAGTCGGCCTTGCGCTGAAGCGGAAGCTCTTCTTTCTTCTTCTCGTCGCCGGCTGCCTTCGGAGTATCCAGCGTTATCGGCTTCAGCTCCAGCTTCTTGTCTAGAAGCGTAGGAGTTTTGGGTTTGTATGGCGGCTCGAACGTGGGCGGCCGCAGACCGGTCGTTGTGGGTGGTGACGATGCAGGGGTCGGTGATTTGAAATCGCCACCTCCGCCCAGGCTCCTGAACCGGCGCATGTTCCACTCTTCGATCATCTGCTGTTCGTCGGTCTGCAGCGCTCCAACGCGAGGACCAGGACCGGGAGCGGACTGAGGCTGCATGCCCGCTTTGAACTTCTCCTGATCGGCGGCGATCTGCGCGGTCTCGGCGCGGTAGCGATCTGTGTCGCTCTCTTTCGACTTTTTCTTCGGGGCCTTGCCTTCGTAGCTCACCGTCAGCGACGCCGCGGTCGGATGATTGACGGGACCCTCGTAGTTGATCTTTACGCCGAGTCCCGGGGTGACAAAATCGAGCGGGATCTTCGGGATCTGCAAAGGCAGAGGCTTATGCGCGACGGCGAGCGCTGACACAGTCCCAACCGCCGCAGAGCCCGCGATCACGATGCCTCCCGGCGTTGTGGCGAAATCGGTCGCACCCTTCACCACTTTGTCACTCTTGATAAGTTCCAGAAGATCCTTGCCCGCCTTCGTCGCCATGAAGGCCTCAGCCAGCTTCTGCAAGATGTCCCCCGGACACGTCGATTGCGGTACGGGCGGCGGAGGTTGTGTGCCCGCGGGAACGCTCTGCCGCTGGATACCGCCTGCGACGCACGTGGAAAGTGACCACCCCGCGATATGGCCGCCATTCGACACCGTCTCGGCAACGCGATCGGCCTCCAGCTCAAAAGAGTCGCCCGGCTGATTGATGCGCAGGCCGCTTGATGCAGTCTTCGCCTTCGAGCTCTGGATGGAGTCGGTATCGCGCGCCAGTGCGGCGAAGCTCATGGCTTCATCCCCTTTCCAATCGCTTGTGCGACTCCGTTGCCAAGTTTTCGCGCACCGCCGAGACCCGACTCCATCGACACTCTGCCAAGCCGCAACACCGGCACACGGCGTGAACGAGCGAGTGCAACGCGCACAGCGGGGTCCGCCAGAATGTGCGACAGCTCAGCGCGGAGCCCCTTTACAAACGTATGTTGATTGGCGGGATCGAATCCTCTCAGCACCAGGCGATCGATGGTCATATCGATGCGGCTCATACCCACCCCCGAATCTCTACTTCGGAAAGCGGGCGTTCGGTCTTCACGGCCTCCAGCCGCGCAGCATGGAGAAGGTGTGTCATTTCTACCGGCCCGCCTGCTTCAGCTGCGAGGAAGGCCGCATTGAGTGCAATGTTGCGAATATTTCCGCCGGCCATGTTCAGGTTAGCCAGACGTGCTGGCATCAACTGTTGCGTCGGTGTCTGAGCCGGAAATACACGCGACCAGATCGCCTCTCGCTGTGCAGCGTCAGGAAAAGGAAAATCCACAGAGAAGCGCAGCCGGCGCTGAAATGACTTATCCAGCGCTGCCTTGAGATTGGTTGTGAGAATCGCAAGCCCTTGGAAGCTCTCCATCCGCTGTAACAGGTATCCGACCTCGATGTTCGCGTACCGGTCGTGACTGTCCTTCACCTCGGCTCGCTTGCCGAAGAGGGCGTCCGCCTCGTCGAACAGCAGAAGGATTCCACCTGCTTCGGCTGTATCGAACACCTGCTTCAAATTCTTCTCGGTCTCACCGATGTACTTACTCACTACAGCCGAGAGATCGATCCGGTAGAGATCGAGTTCAAGTTCGCCGGCGAGCACTTCAGCCGCGAGCGTTTTGCCCGTACCGCTCGGCCCGGAAAACAACGCGCTGAGCCCGAGCCCCCTGCGACCCCTCGCGGAAAATCCCCACCGCTCGTGCACCGTCATTCTGTGCCGCGACTGCGAGGCAAGTTGCAACAGCGTCTGCTTCTGCAACTCCGGCAGAATCAGGTCATCCCATCTCGCGGCAGGAACGATACGTTCCGCCAGGTCTTCCAGCCGTGGCCGCGACCAGGTACGGCAGACATTCCAGAGAGTCGAACGATCCGTCGTGCCATCGGCCGAAACCGCCGAATTGCCGATCGTGACGATCGTCTCCGCGCTCAGCCGAAACTGTTCGGACAGGTCGTCGATCAACTCTGTCAAGCTTTCCGCAACAGGGCCAAGCGCGCCCTCCCATAGTTGCTTCTGGCCCGACGGGCCAGGCTTACTTACCTCATGCCGCTCGACAGGACGGTGCAGACGCAACGGATCGCGACTGCAGATGATCAAGGGTCCGGGTATACGCTCGACAAGCTGACGAGCCGCCGCAGTCGGTGCCCCGCTCTCCCATTGCAGCAGCAGGAAAGCAGGCAGCAGCAGCGCCTCCCGCACCCACGTCCGCAGAAACATATCCAGCTCCGGCCCTGCCGCCGGCGTGTCTTCGAGACGCAACACGAAGAGTTGACGGCCCGAACGATGAGCGATCACAGCCGCAACACCTTCCTGACCCGCGGCATCATCTCCGCAGAGATGCAGTACTGTAGCCGGCGGCACTGCCCCCTCGATCTGCCGGATTCTCTCCGTCGCGAGCTTCCAATGTTCTTCGGCGATCCACTCGGGTTCCGTCCTGGCGTAAAGCAGCGGCTCCAGCCGCGTGTCAAGCCGGTTCACACCCGCCAGATAATGCAGAACACGCTCATCGATGCGAAGTGGAGCGGAGGTCAACCCCTTGCCAGCCTCCATCTCAATCAATCGAAAACGGCGGAGCGGAGCGCTCGGAGCGAGTGCGCTCCAATGCGGATCACTCAACGTCCCCAGTGCCAGCGAGAAGGTAACAGCGCTCCGTTGCGGGCGGCCTTGCGCTTCACCACACAGCGTAGCCAACGACGAGTCCATCTCAACTCCCGCGCATAACAGCAGAAGCTCGCGCTCGAATGTCGTTAGCTCAAAGATTTCGGCAAGCGTGTCGATTGCCGAAGCGGGCTGCATTGACGCGCCATTTCGATTGTTCGCAATTCTCCGCCTGGGCTCGGGCCGCTCTCCCAGCAATTCGCGGAGCGCGGTGAACTCCTCCACCAGGCGTGCCTGGTTGCTCTGTGCCCACGACATGGAATCGTTCGCCATCATATCGTCACCGTCGGGCCGGTAAATGCAGGAGGATGCACAGCCCAATTGACTTGCACCTGGCTCGTGACTCCGTCCACCACCAGACGCGCGAGTTGCGCCCCAGTTGGAAGAGTCGCAGGAAATTGGAAGCCCAGACTCGATTGGCTGCCAGTAAAAGGTTGCGCCGGAGCCATCGTGCTGCTCAGTGCAGTCGCGCTGCTCAGTGCGAGTGTGACGCTTTGACCTTGGCGTGCATCGGGACTGAAGTTCACCGTGACCAGAAGGCCGTCAGTGTTACTCACAACTGTCGCCGTCTGCGTCGGAATCACAGGAGCAACTGCGAGGAGCAGCGTGTTGCTGTTCTGGATGATCAGGCCCGACGTCGTATCTTTGAACTGCACGGTCAGGTCATAGAGGCCAGCCGGAAAATTTACCACATTGTTCGGCACAACAAACGTAAGCGAGTTGTTTGTGACCGTCGCCGGAACCACGGGCCAGTGAATTCCGAGTTTCTGATTGCTTAGCAATACCAGGTTTGCTCCGTTCAGGAAAATCCCGGTCACGACGACCGAATCGCCTGGCGCGGCGCCAGTCTGCGAATTCGGTGGCTGCACCGCGAGAATGCTCATGGGCGTCTGCGGTTGTACCTGCAATTGACGCAGCAAAACCGGCCACCCCAGCGAAGTCTCACGCTTCGGCATCATCAGAACGACAGACACCTGAAAGGGATACGTCGGCCGGTAATCTGCCTTCAACGCTGTCCACAGCCAGGCCATCTCTTCCCGCCCCAGCGGTGACGGAAGTATCTTGATCATCTCGATCTGATCCGCTAGCTCCGAGGTGCCAATTGCAGTAGAGAGCGGATTCGTGGGGTACTGCGCAGGCAGCGCAGTGAACGCGTGGCGGATGTCATCTCGCGTCATCACCGGATTCTCATGCAGCATCATCAGCGCGTAGCCCAGGAGAGCCTCTGCCTGCCAGTCCGCGGAGCCATACGCCGTCAGCAGATAGTGCAAATCAAGTGCAAGCGGCGGACTCTTCAAGCGCTTCTGGCCGTCAGCACCGAGCGATGGCAGGTCGGCATTTCGCCAGCCGGTGTTGTGAGTCACCTGGTGCATAAACAGATTGACCTGATTCTCAGGCGTAGCGCCGCCTCCAAGACTGCTCTGCACCAGGTCCGGCGCTTGTGAGGTGACGCTCACCGTGCCTCCAAAAAACGTAGTCAGATTGCTGTACACATTGCCGAGATAAAACTGCAGTACAGAGGTGACGCCGGAGATCGCAAGTTCATTGCTCACCCTGCCCGCCCATCTCGCCGCTTCAAATAGTCATCGAGACTCAGCGCCTTGCGCACGGGCGGCGGCGCAGGACGTGTTGCTTGTGGTACCGCTGTTACTTCAATGCGTCCGATGTGAATCTGAATCTCATCCGGCTCGCGTACAGTCGCGCCGGCCCGCGGTGCGACAGTCGCCAACGTTCGCCGCTCCTGGTTACCAGTAAACGGCCGTGCATTGTCATTTCGTGCTTGCAGTGAACGAGCCAACTCGCTGCGCATCTCCGGTAAAGACAGGCCTTCAAACACGAGCCGCTCAACGGCATCTTTTTCGGGTGGCTCGTTTACTCCCTGTCCCGTTTGCGAGTCATCGAACCGCCGCTCTCTCGTGCTGAATCCCGCGTGAGTAGAAATGGCGGAGGGCACGGCCTCTTCTCGTGACAGTAGCGGCCGAAACGATTCGCTCTCTTCGATCGGCGCCGTCAAAGACCGCATGCGGTTTCTCGCTGGCGGTGAGATCTGCTGCGCTGAAGCCGCATCCGCTAAGTTGAGTGTCTCGCTCGTCGCGGGCCGTTGCCTGAACTCATGCAAATCGAAGTCTTCATGATGTGGCGTGACTTCGGCTAGTGGCCCTTGCCTTGTGGCCGGAAAGATGGAGCCGACGAATGGGTGCACATTCTCCCGGGGCGTGACAGCGGTCGCTGAGAGGCGTTGCAGGAAGTTCTTCATGCGTGCACCATCCCGAGATAGAATTCGCGACGGGGTTCGCTGAGCGCCAGAATCTCTGCCTCGCTCCACCCGTAGGCCGAGGCGAGCGCATGGACGTCGAGCAACATCCGCTTCGCCCGGCCCTCCATCTCTGTCCACAGGAACATAGGTAGATCAAGATCTTCCTCGCATAGTCCACCGCACGATGGGCATTCGAAGCTCAGCAGTATCTCCGCTAAAGGATCGGCCTGCGCCATGCGCTCGCCGATTGCTTCCAGTTCCTCCTCAGTCCAGGCCACCAGGGAAGGTTTCTCCTGCTCCGGGCTGTTTTTCCTGCAATGTTCAAGAAGCCGCATCGCAGCCGCCGTTACATCTTGCTCTCCCGCGATGCGAGCCAGGTCCCGGCTCGTCGGTAGCCGAAACACTTGCCCATTGACGTCGACCTCTCCGCCTATCTCACCCGAATCGGAGTGCGCCGCCAGCGTGTCGCCATCCACGTCAAACTCAAGCTTCTCTCCGCATTCGGGACACGAAGTCCATCCTTGCAACCGTGGTCCGAAGTGGGCGCGGCGCAACTCCGCAAGCGCGCGATTGCGACGGCCAAGCGGCCAGTCTGCCACGCTATCGGACCTTGTCTCTGGAAATGCGGTATGGACTGCCAACAATCCGCGATCAAGCGGATGAAGGCCCCGGCCGCTCTCCCATAAGGCAAGAAAATCGGCATTGGTTAAGACACGCATTTTAGGTGGCCACAGTGCTTAGAGTCGGTTCCTCTGGTTCAGTTACGCCGGTGTCGCGCTCCCAGCCCTCGTTCTCGAGTTTGATGTGCTCGATCGCAACTGCATTCGCATTTGCATCCAGATCTGGCAATGCCTGGTACTCCGACACCCAGCAGCGATAGATCTTGTAGGCGAGCACCAGTTGTCCTGCCTCGTTGTAGAACTCGAGATACATGTTCTTGCGCAGGTTGGCGAGCGATGTCTCCGCGCCTTTGCCCGCGCCGAAATTCCAAACCAGACCGGCCCAGTCGTGGAAATTCTTATCCTGGGTGAGACCGCGTTCCAGCGTGATCGCCTCATACTTCTGGCGGCCAGGCGACTTGTGCGACGTCGAGGGATCGCCGCCGCTACGGTGCTCCACCACTTCGGTGGAACGCTTCAGGCTGCTGATCTTGCTGATGCCAGCCACATACTGACCGTCCCACTTAAGGCGGAACTTGAAGTTCTTGTAGGGGTCCAGACGCTTGGGGTTTGCAGGAAATATCGCCATGGTGTTTGTCTCCTTACGGCTTGCTTTTACTGCCCGATCATTTGCTGGATCTGGATCACGACGAATTCAGCAGGATAGAGAGGTGCGAAACCAACCAGGATATTCACGATGCCCAACGCAACGCTGGAAGCCGGATTGTTCTCCGCATCGCACTTGACGAAGTAGGCCTGTTGTGGCGTTGTCCCCGCGAACGCGCCCTCGAGAAACAGGTTTTGCATGAACGCGCCGACGTTCATCCTCACCTGCCCCCACAATGTTTCGTCATTGGGTTCGAAGACCACCCACTGCGTGCCATCGAACAGGCTCGACTCAAGGTAAAGAGCCAGCCGCCGGATGGGAACGTACTTCCACTGCGACCCTGCCAGATCGTTTCCGGCCAGCGTCCGCGCACCCCACACCACATCTCCGTAGACCTTGAACTGGCGCAGGCAGTTTATAGCCTGCGTGTTCAGATCGCCGTTCTCCTTGTCGGTGAGGTTGTACTGCAGTCCGGAGTTTCCCGTAAGTCCGGCGGTGATTCCAGCCGGCGCCTTCCAGACTCCGCGGCCCGCATCTGTCGCGGCGTAGATGCCGGCGACAAAGCCACAGGGAGGGAAAAGCGCCGGGCGATTCCCAAAGAGCGCATCCGGCGCAAGCACCCAGGGGAAGTAATACGCCGAGTTGCTGGCGTATGTGCCAATGATGCCGGCGTCCGGACCGCTGGCGCTCAGGCCCGAAGGAGTACTCAGTCGCGGAGCATCCACAATATAAAATGCCCGCTTGGTATTGCAGTAGTGCTGGAGCGTCGAGATCGTGGCGCCAGTCGCCTCACCAGGCACGCAAAGCAAGTTGAAGATATTCACTCGGTCGAGAAGGTTCACTCCAATTCCGCCGGTAGTGGAAAGGAGCGCCAGGTCGAAGTTTCCGGTGCCATCATTCGGGTCGAGAACGTCGCCATCCACGCCGGGGGTGCCCGAGCCAAGCAATGCGGTCGCTGCGATCGGCATCGTGGGAGCTGTCGCCGGCGGCGCTGGCGGACTCGTCGCCGGATTGATAAACGTGATGTAAGCGGAGTCGCTGTCAATCACGTTGTAAACGTAATTCGGATCGGTCGGAGAGACCGACAGGTTGACGAAGTTCTCCAGTGTCGTCGTCTGTGTGCCGGCCACACGCTGCACCAGCAGGCTAAAGCGGCTGCCTGGTTGCACCGTGATCGTGACGGAGATTTCATTTCCCCACGCTCCCGGACTCGTCGCATACAGCGTCAGTGTGCTGATTGTGTTCGTTGCGGTGGTGGCTGCCGTGAGCGCTGGAGTATCCGTGGCATTCGCCGCAAGGCGCACAATGTATGTTTGTTGGCCGCCATTGCCGAAGAATTGGTTGACCGCGTAGCCCAGCAGGCTGCGCGAGTCCAGTCCGCCAAACAGCCTCTCATACTCAGGCCAGCTCTCGACCATCGTGGCCCCGGTGACGGGTCCTTGTGGGGCCCATCCTATGAATGCGGCAATCGAAGTAGCAACACCGGCGATTGTATGAAGACCGCTGGAAAGCTCCTCTACATAAACTCCCGGATAGGTGAACGTAGCCATGGATCCATCCTCTCTGCGTCATCGCCGGACGAAACTCCGGCCACTATAGCGAAACCACAGTAAACGTCTCCCGAAGCCGCAATCGCTGAGTGGATTCTTCCTGAAGAAAAATCCACCCCGGATAAAGCCATCGAAGAACAACATCTACTGTGGTTTCGCTCTAAGCGGCGACTCTTTCCCGGCGAACGACGGAGGGCATCCTCCAAATCTTCGTCAAAAGGGAAAGCTGTTGCCGCCGTTTATCGAGCAAAACGGTCTGGCACTGCATTAAATTTGGTGGAACGAGAGCCGAGCACCTCTGCTGGTCAACAACATTCCTGGTCTGTGTCTGAGCACAAAGACTCTATGGAATGTCTTGGAACATCCGTCGAAAGATGGGCAACACTCTCTTCGGATATTCCCCGTGTGCGGTTCGAACTACACACGGCCAATCAATCGGCTAATTGGGACAGCGACCTGGGAAGGTTTCGCTGCTTTGACGGATTGAGTTTAGCGCAGAGCGCCCACGTGTCAACAAAATTCGGAACAAAATTTATCGCTCATGTGTAAAT
>DASWCA010000297.1:0-7858 GCA_036390355.1 Acidobacteriaceae bacterium | reverse complement strand
CTACATACTCTCGCGGCTTCAGGCGGAGATTGTCAGTGATATGCACGGGCGGCACGATGAATCCGAGCTCTGTTGCCAAGTGCCGCCGCAGTCCGCGTATGCGATTCAGCATCTGGCCTCCCTGCTTCTCGTCGACAAGGGAGATTAGCTGGAACCCGATCTCGAGAGTCAACTCGTCCATCTTCAGCAATCCAGCCAGATTGTCGCCGAGAGCCAATCCGGCTGTAGCGGCCGCTTTCTTTCCTTCGGAAGCAGCATCCACTGTATCTGCTGCCGGCACTTCATCTGGCGTCCGGTGTGCCATCATGCCCACGGCCGTCGCCGTCAGCAGAAACGCCAGGGTGGGCATACCGGGCACCAGCGCCATGATTGCCAATACGCCGCACGCAATCCACAACGTGTTTCTTCTGGCGAAGAGTTGCGTTCTGAGTTCGTCGTCAAGTTGTCCGGAGGACGACGCCCGCGTCAGCACCATTCCGCCCGCAATCGTCACCAGCAGGCTCGGAATCATGGTCACAAGGCCATCGCCGACGGTCAGAATCGTATAAGTCTTGACCGCCGTGAGCAGATCCGTGCCCTGCTGCAGGACGCCGATGGCAAGGCCCGCGACAATATTGATTGCGGTAATGAGAATCGTCGCGAGCGAATCCCGCTGATTGAATTTCGCCGCACCATCCATCGCACCGTAAAATTCTGCTTCGCGCGCAATTGCCTCGCGTCTTCGGCGGGCGCCATGTTCATCGATCAGGCCCGCGTTCATGTCTGCGTCGATTGCCATCTGGTTGCCGGGAAGTGCGTCGAGCGTAAATCTTGCCGTCACCTCTGCCGTGCGCACGGCGCCGTGACTGACTACAAGGAACTGGATGGCAATCAGGGCCAGGAACAGCACGAATCCAACCACATAGTTCCCGCCCACTACAAACTGCCCGAACGACTCGATCATGCTGCCGGCGGCGTGGGTTCCCTCGTGCCCGTGCAGCAAGATCCTTCGGCTCGAAGCGATGTTCAGCGACAGACGGAACAAGGTCAACAACAGGAGCAGCGTCGGGAATACGCTGAAATCCACCGCACGGCGGACCTGGATTGCAGTCAGAAACACGATGATCGAGGCGGTCATCGACGCGACTAAGAGGATGTCCAGCACGAAACTCGGAACCGGGATCAGCATCACGAAGACCATGCTGATCGCCACTATCGGCAAAGCCAGCGCATTCCGCTTTGCTTTCGTCCAGCCACCCGTCATTGCCACCGCCTGCGCCGTCACACCGCACCTCCGCCGGCCCTTTGTGTGGCCGCAAACATCGGAGCCCTAGCGGATTCCTCAGCCGCTTTACGATCCCGCGCAGCCTTCTCGACTTCCTGCCGGTACAGGAACGCCAATATTCCTGCGACTGCGGCGTACAGCTCATACGGAATCGGCTGGCCCTCGTCTACAGATTTATAGAGAGAGCGGGCGAGGGGCGGATTCTCGACGATAGGCACGCCCTTCCACCGGGCCTCTTCGCGAATATTCAACGCGTGCAGGTTGCGCCCTTTCACCAGCACCGTCGGCGCCAGCATCGACTCAAAGCTGAACTCAAGCGCAACCGCATAATGCGTCGGGTTCGTAATCACCACACTCGCTCGCGACACGTCGGCCTTCACTTTGCGCCGCCGCATCGCATTCTGAATCCGCCGGATGCGCCCCTTCACCTGCGGATTGCCCATCGTCTCCTTCACCTCGTCGCGTATCTCCTGCTTGGTCATCCGCAGTTTCTTGTTCCATGCCATCCGTTCTGTGGCATAGTCGAGCGCGGACCACGCCACCATGACCCACGCGGATTTCACGGCCAGCCCAAAGCAGACATTCAGAGTCTCCGGCAAACGCGCTACGCTCATCACCGGCATCGGCAAGATCAATTCCTTCAATGCCTTCACTCCCAACGCAATCAAGACTGCGGCCGGAATCAAGGATTTCGCCATCCGTGTCACCGAGCGGAGGCTGAAGATAGTTCCGAGATTAGTCACTGGATTCAACCGTTCCGGTTTTAGCCCCAGCGCGTCCCGCTGAACGTGCAAGCCGCCTGATTGGCTTGCTCCCGCCAGCAGCGCCGCGCCAAAGCTCGACGTCAGGACCAGCCCCACCGGCAGTAGCGACGGCACCAGGATTTTCATTGCCTCCTGCATCCATGCGCGGTCAATGCCTTGCGCCTGCACGTCGCTCATTCCGAGCGTCAGGCTGCGCGCATAAACCTGGCTCCATCCCGAGAGGAACTGCTTTGCTAACGCGCCCATCACGAGAACACCGGCCAGCATTGACAGCGAACCGAGAAGTTCACGGCTGCGGGCAACATCGCCCTTCTTCCGAGCCTTCTCTTTTCGTTGCTCAGTCGCCTGTTCTGTTCCCTTCTCACTCACGAGGCCACCAGCTTCGCTGCCTGATTCAATAATGAGGTGAAGTGGCGTTCTATCCAGGTCGGCCATACCGCCAATGAACCAATCAAGACCGCATACGACATGAGCGTTTTCAACGGAATACTCACGACCATCACTGGCAGTTGAGGAGACATCCTTCCCACCAGAGCGACGACAATCTCCACGGTCAGGGCTGCTGCTATGACGGGAGCCGCGAGTTGCAATCCTGCCATAAAGATTCCGCCCGACATTGCAGCCAGCGCTGCACCTGTCTCCGCCCTCACGACTGCCTGGCCTACCGGAACTACCGCGAAACTGCGCATCACCGCTGCGAGGAGCGAACGGTCGAGGCCCGCGCCGATCAGCACCAGCAGCCCCATCCAACTCAGAAGTTGCCCCAACACCGGCGTTTGGATGTTGCTATTTGGATCCATCAGGTTTACCAACGAGAAGCTGAATTCCATGCCGAGCATCTGTCCCGCGAACATTAATGTTTCGATAATCAGGCTCAGAGCAAGCCCAAAGGTCAGCCCTACGCCCAGCTCGCCCAGCAACCCTGTCATGTCGAGTTCCACTCGCGCCTGCGGCAGTGTTCCCACTACCGGTGCAAGCAGCAGAGTGGTCGCGATGACGAATCCGGCTTTGATCCGTGGCGCGATTGCAGCTGAGGAGAAGATCGGAGCAAAGACCATCACCCCGCTTATTCTCACCATCACCAGCACCGCCGCGGTGAGGAAATGAGGCCAGTCCGCTATTTGCTGGCCTGTCAGCATCGTTGATGCATCCTGCATCTGCACGCGCTTCCCCGCCCTATCCCAAATACCGGTGAAAATCTGACCACAGTGTCACTGTGTAGCTGACCAAACGCCTGACCAGCCACGGCATGGTCACGACCGTGACGACAAACACGACAAGCAGTCGCGGCACGACCGTCAATGTCTGTTCCTGAACGCTGGTCAGCGTCTGCATCAGGCTCAGCAGGACACTCACAAGACATGCCGCGATAAGCACGGGCGCGCTCAGTACCATCGCTTGAATCAGTAGATTTCGCGCAATCTCCGCTGCCATATCCGGTGACATACTCCCTCGCTACGTCGGGCGCCAACCCTTTGCCTCAGAAACTCTTCAACAATGAACCCGCCAGCAGGTTCCATCCATCGACCATTACAAACAGCAAGATCTTTACCGGCGTCGAGATAACGACTGGCGGTAGCTGCATCATGCCGATCGACGTTGTGATGCTTGCTATTGCCAGATCCACCAGCAGAAACGGCAGGAACAGAACCGCGCCAATCTGAAAGCCGGCCTTCAACTCGCTGAGCATGTAGGCTGGGACTACGACCTGCATCGGCAGATCCTGCGCCATCTTTGGGCGTGCCGCTATTCCTGCGGAGGCGAAGAGGGTCAGGTCCTTTTCGCGCGCATAGCGCAGCATGTAGGCCTTCACCGGCGCCGCTCCCAGTTGGAGCGCCTGTTCGCCTGATATTGTGCCGGCCCGATACGGAGCCAGAGCTGTCTGGTCAACTTGTAACAACACGGGTTGCATGAGAAACCACGTCATCATTAATCCCAGGCCCATCAGCACCTGATTGGACGGAGCAGTCTGCGTCCCCAGCGCCTGTCGGAGGAAGTGAAAGACCACAAGCAGCCGGACCAGCGGCGTCATCGACAACAGTAGAGCGGGAAGCAGAGTCAGTAGCGTTAACCCGATCACGATCGACCATGGAACGCTCTGTGAGCCATCCAGTTGCCGGGCAATGCTGTCCAGCTCCGTCACCGGTACCGCTGGTGTGATGGCCGCCTGGGAAGACTTTCTCGTTATGGCGGCCGCCTTTCGTCTGGGCAATGCGGCGTTGGAACCTTGAGCGGGTTTCAAAACAGAGCTGGGAGAGCGGCTGGCCCTGACCTCGGCCGGGGTGCCTCGCTGCTGTATTCCCTGCCCTTTTACCGACCCGGGAACGATCGCGATCAACAGCGCGGCGAGCGCCAGGCAGCCACCGGCACTGGAGCGATTCACGAACCGCATGTCATTTCCTGTTCCACGTGGATCATTGAATCGGATGGACCGGTAACAGTCATTTCGACAATCGACTGAACGCTGTCGCCACCAGCACCCACGAGGTATCGATGTCCGTCACACGCCACCAGCAGCAGTTGACGCTTGCCACCCAGTTCCAGTTTCTCGACAAGCTTCATGCGACGCACGCTACGGCTCCTGCTGCCGTTCGCAACCACGTAGTTAAAGACTCTCTGAGCCCAAGTCAGCAGCTGCGCCGCAAAACCTGTCTTCGGATACCCCGATATTCCATCTCGTATTTCCCCGCTTGCAACCAGCATCATCGCTCCTAAGCAAACCTCGTCAGCCGCAGCGCCATTCGGCCTTCCACCGCCTCAAACTCGCCGCAACCAATCTGGACCGCTCCCGCCTTCAGTGGTACATCCTCGGTTACTGCCCATCCACTCCTGATCGTCTGGCCGCATCTCAGTTCCAGCAACATGCATACTTTAAGGCCGCTCAACGGAATGCCCACCGCCAGTGTTACCGGAAGGCGCGAGATCATCGGCCACACAGGATGCCGCTCCATCTCCTGGAGCACTCCCTCGGAGACGCCACCCTCTTCTGCGGTGGCTGCGATCTGTGTCTTTGTTTCAGCCATAAGGCCCTGCTGCACCGTTCACCGATCTGGGAACTCGATACCTTGATGGCTGAGTAATCTGCACGGACCGTGCCACAAGGACCTCACGGATATTAGGAAATGCTCACACGCGTGCCGTCCGACGAGTCGTTGACTCAGCGCATCGATCTCCAGGCCATGCCGCGGGAAGCACTAGCGAATCATGTTGATCGTCTGCTGGGTCACGTTGTCGAATGTGGTTACAGTCTTCGAGTTCGCTTCGAATGCGCGCTGTGCCACGATCAAGTTGGCAAACTCCGCGGAGATATCCACGTTCGACTGTTCCAGCATGTCGTCCTTGATCGATCCGCGTCCTCCCGCTCCAGGGACGCCAACGCTCGCTGCGCCTGAGGATATCGTCGTCTGGTAGTTGTTTCCTCCTGCCAGCGTAAGTCCTTCGAGATTTGTCACTGAGGCGACTGCAATCTGGCCGATGGTCTGTTTCTCACCATTCGAGAACGCCGCTACAATAACGCCCGAAGCATCTACCGAGAAGCTCTGGTACGACCCGCTGGCGAACCCGTCCTGAGTAGTTGCGGTTGCGGTCGATGTCCCGACCGTTTGCCCCATCCGAGGCGCGCCGCTCGAGTTGTACAGCTCCCAGTCGAAAGTCATATCTTTCGCCCCGTCGGACAGACCCGGAAACGTAACGCCCGTCGGGTTCGCCGCAGGCGTCAACAGGGCGCCGGACTTGCTGAACGTCAGGGTTCCAGTGTTATTGAGGGGCGTACCGGTTGCATCGCCCGCCGGCAACGAAATTGCATAGTCCCAGGTATTGTCCGCCGTCTTCGTGAAGTTGACGGTGGCCGCGTGGCTGGTGCCAAGGGAGTCGTACATCGTGATCGTTGACGAGAATGTCCCTCCGACAACCGTGGCCGCGTTCAGGTTCGCAGTGATGCCGAACTTTCCGGTTGCCTGTGCCGCCTGCGTCGCTCCGACCGGCACCTGGAGTTCAGTCAGCGGCGTGTTTGTGTTTACAACTCCCTTGACCGCTGCATACCCCATCACGGCATCGCCGGCACTTGTGATCAGATTGCCGCTTTGATCCAGTTGAAAGTTTCCAGCGCGGGTCAGTTGCTGGGTTCCTCCTCTGTTCAAAACGAAGAAGCCGTTGCCGTTCAATGCCATATCTGTTGCGTTGTGGTCGCCGACACCGAACCCTGGGAGAAGTTGGTGTTCGTACCCGAAACCTGCGTACCCAGGCCTGACTGCAGCGCATTCCCCGAGCCCGTGGTCCCAATGTTTTGGTAGAACAGGTCCGAGAAGCTGGTGGTGTGATTCTTAAAGGCCGTTGTGTTCAGGTTCGCGAGGTTGTCACCGATCGTGTTCAGTGCAACCGAATTTGCCTCAAGCCCAGTAAGTGCAATCGAAAATGATGGCATCGCCGCTCCTTCTTTGTTTCTCAAATATTTGACTGACTGCCGCGCTACGAGACCGGCGCCCCGGTTCCGTTGTTTGAAGAGCTTTGACCTGCACCGGCAGCCGCATCGAGCGAACTGACGCCCTGGTTGATCCCGATCAACTGCTGCAGGCTGTTTACATTTACCATTTGCGTGATGTAGGCGTTAGGATCCGTAGGTTGAGTCGGATCCTGGTTCTTCATCTCGGCTACCAATAAGGTGAGAAAATCATTTGCCGTGATCATCGAACTGGCGTCCGTTGTCGAAGGGACAATGCTGGCAGTATTGTCTGTAGTTGCTGCTGCCCTCGTCTTTGTCATTGCGCTCGCTACTGTTGTCGCAGAACTCACTAGCTGCTGCGCTCCCGTCACCATCTGTTGGATACTTTGCATCGTTTTGCCTCATTCTTTGTGCCAGGTATTTCTAACATTGGACAGTACCGATGAGCCATATCAGGCGCACACATTCAACCAGCTTCCGCTATTCCCCCCCGCAAACCAGGGTGTGATTCCAAATGTCGAGAAGCCTTCAGACAGGCTTTCCAGTCGCGGGTGTGAGCTTCTTTCTCCGCTGCCGCGTGAGTAAGTCGCATATTTCGTCGTAGCCAATCCAGAGCTAGGCGCATCATCCGATCCTGTAGAGTTTTTGCTCGTCGTGCCGTCACAATAATCCCGATTGTCCCCGCCGCCTTCGTGTCCCCTTGTATCTCCTTTTTGCAGGCTCCCGCCCTGCGCCGCCTCCATTGCTGAACCTTCAACACTACGATGAACGGAGATTCGGATCACACTTACCTCCTCCGATTGCAGATACTTTGCCATCTCCGGCAGTGCAGCCCGAAGCGACTCGTGAGCGGATCCGCTTGCGGCCGTAAGGGACGCGCTGACTGCGCCGCTCTCGCCCAGCTCTGCACGAATTCGCAGCCAGCCATGCGTCGCATCGAAAACGCCCACATCCAACTGCGTGGGTTGCGGCGGAAACGCCGTGTATGTCCTGACTCCGGCCGCTCCGGTGATGGGCGCTGCATAAAGCGGCAACTCTTTTCCCACGCTCAACGCTGCCACATGTGTCGAAGCCGTCGCTGTCCTTTCAACGGCCTCGGGCGAATTGAGCTGCACGCTGTGAGAAGCGGCCTGTGCAATCTCAGCCTTTTCATGCCATCCTGACGAACCTGCGCACGGCGCCGCGACTGCCTCGGCTTGGTCGAGCTTCGCTCCGCGCTCCAGCGCCGCAGTTGCCGCACGGTTTTCACGGGCTCCTGTGGAGTTCTTTTCGCCTGCTTCAACAGGCTTTGAAATAACTATTGTCGCCGCGGTCGTTGATGCCTGTGAGGCTATCTTTGTCTCATAAAAGGACACCGTCGGTTTCGGCATGGCACCTGGTAGATTCCCA
>DASWCA010000296.1:0-11533 GCA_036390355.1 Acidobacteriaceae bacterium | reverse complement strand
AGGCACGATCAGTTCACGCCTGTCGCCGACGCGGAGCTGATGCATCGCAACCTTCCCCACTCGACCCTCGTGGTCATTGAGGACGCAGGTCACGTCACCAATCTCGAACAGCCGGAGGCTTTCAATCGCGCTCTCGCCGGCTTCCTGCACTCCATTGCTTGACCCGTCGACGGACTAGCACTGGCTGCATCGCTTGGCCCACACCTCTGCGAGTTCCTCTTCCAACCGGCTCCTCTGCTCCCGGATCGCGAGCAACGCCAGTTCGATCTCCGGACTCGCCGCCTGGGACGGAGTCGGATCGAGGCCGGTCAGGAGGAACTCCTCGCTGTCGAGTTCGGCAATCAGCCGGGCGACCCGATCGAGGTCGCTCTCTTCCGGATTTAGTTTGCCAGCCATCCGCTACTCCTGCGCCGGCGCCTTGCTCTGCGGGCGCAGAAGCGGGAAGAGGATGACGTCGCGGATGGACTTTGCTCCGGTGAGAATCATCGTCAGGCGGTCGATGCCGATGCCTTCGCCGGCCGTTGGCGGCAGCCCATACCCCAGCGCGCGCACGTAGTCCTCGTCGACCTCGGCCATGGCTTCGTCATCGCCGCGCTTGCGGTCTTCGAGCTGCGCCTCAAACCGCGCCCGCTGGTCGTCGGGATCGTTCAACTCGGAGAAGGCGTTGCCGACCTCAAACCCGCCAATGTAGAACTCAAACCGCTCCACCCAATCCGGCTCGTCTGGCTTGACCTTCGACAGTGGAGAAACAGCGAGAGGGAAGTCATAAATAATCGTCGGCTGCTGCAGATGAGGTTCAGCGAGGGATTCGAAAAGCTCAGCGATCGCCTTGCCAAGCGGCAGCTTCTGCCACTTGAAACCGTGCTCCAAGCGCCCAATTGTCTGACTGAGATCGTCGGCGGGACGGAAAGACTCATACCCCGGGTCGTTCAGGTCATACGACTTCTGACCCGCCAGCGAAGCATTGAGCTCGGCCTGTTCCAAGTAAGTGTCACAGTGATTTTGAGCGGATTCCAGATGTGCTCGGAATGACTGTTCACTAAGGAATGTGTCGTTATCTGGTTTGGAACCTGCGTTTTCTGGCCAAAACTTCATGATCGCCTCGCGCATGCTTAGCTTCGTCCAATTACCCAGATCAATCCCAACACCATTGAACGTGGTCAACGTTGTTCCATTGACCTCCATCGCAACGTACTTGACGAGCTCTTCTGTCAGGTCCATCAGGTCGTGGTAGTTGCTGTACGCCTGATAGAACTCGAGCATGGTGAACTCGGGATTGTGTTGCGTCGAGATGCCTTCGTTGCGGAAGTTACGGTTGATCTCATACACGCGGTCGAACCCGCCGACGACGAGCCGCTTCAAATACAGTTCCGGCGCAATGCGCAGCTTCAGATCCAGATCGAGCGCGTTGTGATGTGTCGTAAATGGCTTGGCTGCAGCACCGCCAGCGATCGTATGCATCATCGGCGTCTCAACTTCGAGGTATCCGCGCGAGTCGAAGAACCGCCGCATCGCCCGCAGGATAGCGGCTCGTTTGACAAAAACTTCGCGGACATTGCCGGGGCCTTCGTCTGTGCCGCTGGCTAGCATTGTTGGCGCTTCGGACGAACTACGGAGATTCTGAGCTTCGCTCAGAATGACGGCTGCATTGGGAATGGCCGCGGTGGGTGGGGCGACAGCCTTCTCCTGGGTAGATTTTGCGGAGTGGCCGGTGTTCATGAACAGGTCGACGTAGCGCCGCCGGTAGCGCAGCTCGGTGTCTTCGAGGCCGTGATACTTGTCGGGCAGCGCGAGCATCGCCTTCGCGAGAAACGTCAGCGCCGTCACGTGCACAGTCAGCTCGCCGGTGCGCGTGCGGAACAGAAAGCCGCGCACGCCAATGTGGTCGCCCAAGTCGAGCAGCTTGTACAGCGCAAATGCGTCCTCGCCGACATCGTCTTTGCGGACGTAGATCTGCATCCGCTGTCCGCCCTGCTGCAACTGCGCGAACCCGGCCTTGCCCTGAACGCGGATGGCCATAATGCGTCCGGCGATCGAGACTTCGATCTTCTTTCCGGTTGCCAGATCGGCCTCAAACTGCTCGGCGGTCATGGGATCGTACCCCGCGCGCAGGTCGGGGATGATGTGGGTTGCATCGTAGTGATTCGGGTAGCTGGCCTCGGCAAAGCTCAGCCCGGCCTTCTGGCCAAGCTCGGCGATCTGCCGCAGCTTCTCCCGGCGCAGATTGTAAAGGTCTTCCTCAAATTGCGATTCGTACACGTTTACTCCGGATTATCGAGGGGCACGGCTTTCGCCATGACCAGACATTTGAAATGGCGAGGCTTTCGCCGCACCTGGGGGCCTTACGGTGTTCGGAAGGGTACGGCTTTAGCCGTGCCGAATCGGTGCCAACAGAAAAGGGGCTGTAGCCCCGGAGTTAGAGCCTGACAACCCAGTATATCGACGTGGTGCACAACGCGTGGTGTAATGGTCGAGCGATGGCGGACGATCCACAGAAGAAGAGCGGTGGCCTGCACGAGCTCGTCAAGGCCGAGTCGATGATCCAGCTCGCCCTCGCGATTCCCGCCGGATGCCTGATCGGATGGGTGTTCGGCACGTGGCTCGACCATCATTTTCACCAGGAATGGATCGCGATTGCCGGGATTGTGCTGGGCGCCGTGGCTGGATTCATACAGATTTACAGGACGGCTGCGCGCTTCCTCAAAGACGACCGATGAAGAGTTTTGACACTTATACGGACGAGGATTCCAAGCAGACCATCCTGAACGCGCTGCGCTGGGTGGCTGTCGCGGTCGTGCTGGGGGTGCCGATTCTGTGGTGGAAGCTGGGCTGGGAGAGCGCGGCGCTGTTCGCGGCGGGAGCGCTCATCTCCGGGACGGGCCTGTTCGAGTGGCTGCGCCTGATGGTCGCCCTGATGGCCCGGATGGACTCGGCCGAGGGCAAATCCGTCACGGTACGGCCGTTAGCCCCGGTCCTGATCGGGTTCTTCCTGCGATTAGGGCTCGCCGTAGTGGTGCTTTATGTTAGCCTTAAGTTTCTGCACGGATCGGTTTTTGCACTGGTTGCCGGCCTTGCGCTTGGAGTGGCTGCGCTTTCCGTTGAAGGTCTGCGGCTCATCAAGAGCTGGACCGTCTAGCTGCTCCGCGACATACGAGATTTATGCCGACACAACTGCTCTTCACGAAATTCCTGAATGCCCATTTCGCCGCGCCGGTCAATTCCTTGCTGGCCGCTTTTCATGTCCATCCCACGTACCCGGACGCTCCGATCACGAATGCGTTTTCGATGGAGTTGCTGGTCTTCTCCGTACTGCTTGTTTATTTCATCGCAGTCCGGATCTCGCTCAACGTGGAACGGCCAAGTCCCGTGCAGCACCTCGCCGAAGCGATCAACGGATTTGTCGCAGACCAGGGCGAATCGATCATCGGGCACGGCTACGAGAAGTTTCTCAGTTTCGTCACCGCGCTGGGCATGTTCATTCTTCTGAGCAATCTGATCGGCCTCGTCCCTGGGCTCGAGTCGCCGACCGCCAACGTGGTTGTGCCGCTGGGCTGCGCGATCCTTACGTTCGTCTATTACCACTACCACGGCCTTCGCGCCAATGGCTTCAGCTACATCAAGCAGTTCCTCGGGCCGGTGTGGTGGCTTTATCCGCTGATGTTGCCGATCGAGATCATCTCGCATTGCGCGCGCGTGCTTTCGCTCACCGTCCGTCTTTACGCCAACATGTTCGCCGGCGATCTGGTTACGCTGGCATTCTTCTCACTGGTTCCGGTTGGCATTCCGCTGATCTTTCTCGGCCTGCACCTCGGGGTCGCCATCGTTCAGGCGTACGTGTTCATGCTGCTCTCGATGATCTATTTGTCGCTCGCAGTGTCGCACGACCACTAAGTTTGATTTCTCCGCGGAGATTCTCTCCCTCTTCGCGGTGCGCTCCAACGCCGTTCAGCGTGAGGGTGCCAGCACGGTGAGCATCAACCACCCACTGGCGGCGTACTTTGGGAGAACGGAGTAACAAAAATGCGTAAATTGCAATATCTCTTCATGACACTTTCCGCGATGCTGCTGGCAACGCCGGCTTTCGGGCAGGCAACGGCATACAGCCCCGCAAGCCAATGGGTTCCAATTGCCGCAGGCCTGGGCATGGCGCTCGCAGCCGGTCTTTGCGGTCTGGGCCAGGGCAGAGCAACCGCTTCCGCCACTGAGGCCCTCGCGCGCAACCCCGGCGCTCGTCCCGGAATCTTTGTCTTCCTGATTCTCGGCCTGGCCTTCATCGAGTCGCTCGCACTCTTCACGTTCGTCATCATCTTCCTCAAGGTGAAAGCGTAAGGAATTCGCAGGTATGTGAATCACGAAAGAGCCTCCATCGCGGAGGCTCTTTCACTTCCTTTGGACACCTGCTGGGGAACGGAGAAGAAGGCCTGAAGCATTCCGGGATCAAGACGATCGGCAGTCGCGAAGTCTACCGCAACAAGTGGACGCGCGTTCGCGAGGACGTGATCGAGCGCGCAAATGGCGAGCGAGGCATTTACGGCGTCGTCGACAAGGATCCTGCGTGCATCGTCATTCCGTTGGAGTCGACGCCAGCGGGCGAATTTCTGTATCTGGTCGAGCAGTTCCGCTACACCATTGGGAAGCGCTGCATGGAGCTTCCGCAAGGAGGCTGGGAGATTGCGGACGCCGATCCGGAATCCATGGCGCGCGGCGAACTGCGCGAGGAGACTGGTCTGAGCGCGGAGCGAATGACGCTGCTTGCGACACTGCAGATCGGCTATGGCGTGATGAACCAGAAGCACCACGTGTTTCTCGCAGAAGGACTATCGCAGGGCGATCACGAGCGCGACGCGGAAGAGAGCGACCTCGAAGTGCATCGAGTGAGCGTCGTGAATTTCGAGGCGATGATTCTCGACGGCACCATCGTCGACAACTGTTCGGTGTCGGCGTGGGGCGTATACCGGCTCTGGCGTCGATCGCGCTAGCTGACCAGATGCCCCATTTTTTCCTGCTTGGTCTTGAGGTACTTCTCGAAGGTCGGCTCTGAGGAGACTTCGGCGGAGATGCGCTCGGCGACGGTGATGCCGACGGCTTCGAGTGCTTCGACCTTTTCGGGATTATTGGTGATGAGGCGCACCGCTGTGAGGCCGAGCATTTTCAGGATCGCAGCCGGAAGTTCGTACTCGCGGCAGTCGGCGCGGTAGCCCAGCTCAAGATTGGCTTCGATGGTATCGAGGCCTTGATCCTGCAATTCGTAGGCCTGAAGTTTGGCCATGAGGCCGATGCCGCGCCCTTCCTGGTTCTCGTAGAGGAGGATGCCTGCGCCTGCGTCGGCGATGGTGGCGAGGGCGAGTTCGAGCTGCTGGCGGCAGTCGCAGCGCAGGGAGTGGAAGACGTCGCCCGTAAGGCACTGCGAGTGGATGCGGACGATCGGCGGTTCCGCTCCGGGCTTGGGAGGAACGATGTCGCCCATAACGAGAGCGACTGCGGACTCAACGCGGCGAACCGGCGCGGGAATCGCCTCGTCGCAGGGTTCGGGTTGGGCCACGATGCCTTCGAAGCCAAGAATGCGGAATTGTCCCCAACGAGTGGGAAAGTCGGCATCGGCGAGCTTGCGTACGGATTCGAACGGCATAGTTTGATTATACGGATCGACCACTTAACCTTTGATGTCGTACGTCACAGTTCGATGCGTGCCGCGCGATATATTTCGGAGTTAGAGTAAGAATATGGCGCACGGAACACACGTTGTTGTGGCGCAGGTGTCGGACAGCCTGATCCTGATTACGCTGCTGGTGGAGCTGGGCGTTGCGGCAGCTTACGCGGCGGCGCTGGCACGGGCATCGCGATTCAAGAATCTGCTGCTGAATCCGCATCGAAGCTGGCAGCAGACGCTGCGTCTGATGGCCTGGATATGCGTGCCGCTGACGCTGGGTGTGTGGATACGCGTGCGGGTGCCGAATTTCTATGCGGCGGATCTCTCCTTTGAGACGACGGTTTTGCTGGGACTCCTGTTCGGGCCGGCCGCGGCGATGCTTGGCGGAGCGGCGCTGTCGATTCCGGCAATGTGGCACGGCGAATACTGGACGTTGCCGGTGAACCTGGCGGTGGCGGCGATTGCCAGCGCGTGTGGCCGCTTCGTGGACCGCGAGGATGTCTGGTCGTTCTCGCCCATGATCGACCTGAGTTTGTACCGTTGGGTGACTCGCAATCTGCATAAGCCGCAGTTGGACCGGCAGATTCTGCTGCTGGTCCTGATTGCGGTGATGCAGTTCGGGACGAGCATGCTGTCGCGCGCGTATCCCAGCCGATTCTTCGAGCTGCACTCGCCGCACTGGATGGTGGAGCTGGCCATCTGTGCGTGTGCGCCGGTGGTGGTGGGGATTCCGCTGAAGATATGGAATGCGATCCACATTGAACGCAAGCTGGAGGAGCAGAGCCGCCTGCTGATGGAGGCTCGGCTGGATGCGTTGCAGCGGCAGATCAATCCGCATTTCCTGTTCAACACGCTGAACTCGATTGCATCGCTGGTGCGGTCGAAGCCCGAGCTGGCGCGCGAGATGATCGTGAAGCTGGGGAACATCCTGCGCGTATTGCTGAAGCATCGTGAGGCGTTTGTGCCGTTCTCGGAAGAGCTTGCATTCACCGATGACTACCTGGACATCGAGGTGGTGCGGTTCGGTGAAAAGCTTCAGGTGGTGAAGGAGATCGCGGACGAGACGCTGTCGGTCGTGGTGCCGAGCATGCTGCTGCAGCCGCTGATCGAGAACTCGATCAAGCATGGGCTCGAACCGCGTATCGGCGGCGGAACGGTGACGCTGCGCAGCCGGATTCTGCCCGACGGGCGGTTGATGCTGGAGATCGAGGACGACGGCATCGGCATGGATTCGGAGCCGGCGGACGAGCTCTGGTTGAGCGACGCGGCGCGAGTGGGAGCCGGCGACGGGACGGGAATCGGAATGCGCAACGTGCGCGAGCGCATGGAAGTGCTGTACGGGAGCCAGGCCGATGTGGAGATCGTCAGTCGGCCAGGGCGGGGAACCAAAGTGCGGCTTGTGATGCCTGTCCTGGAGGCCGGCGCAGCGCCGTGGGCGCAGTTCGGGGAGGCTCTGCAGGCGACCTGGGCGGACGTGGCGAAGGCGATTACACGAAGCTGAAAATATATTTTTCGAGATGGTCAGGCGCAATTCTCCAAATGCCTTTGGCGGTCGCTAAGACATGAACCCTGAATCTCCCCTCCCCCTGTACTTAAGTACTAAAGTACATCTTCTAAAAGGCTTAAGTACAAGCAGGTACACCCTTTGGTCTATACCGAGTCCTGCCTGAGAACCCTCTCCGGCACGACACTGGAACTATTTTCCGCTGACTTTATTATATCGCGCGTGTCAAGCAAAATTTGGAAATACGAGATGTGTCGTTGACATACGATGTTTGTCGTACTAGAGTACGACAGCATGAAGCGACAAGAGAAAGCGAATGACGCGGTGCAGCTCCCGACGGAGGCTGAGTTGGAGATTCTGAATGTGCTGTGGGCGATGGGCCCGAGTACGGTTCGCGATGTCCATACCTTGAACGGCAAGCAGACCGGATATACGACCGTGCTGAAGCAGATGCAGGTGATGGTGGAGAAGGGGCTGCTGGAGCGGAGCGAGCGGTTTCGCTCGCACGTTTACGCGCCGCGAGTGGCGAAGGCGCAGACGCAGCAGCGCCTGACTCGCAACCTGGTGCAGCGGGCGTTCGACGGCTCGGCGAAGAACCTGGTGCTGGGGGCGCTGTCGTCGCAGAAGGTGTCGGCGGCGGAGTTGGCGGAGATTCGCACGATGCTGGACGAGTTTGAGAAGAGGTCCCTATGACAACACTGGGCTTGATTCCGGCGGAGGCACATCCGTTGCTGCATGGCTTGATTCATGCGCTGGGCTGGACGCTGCTTCATTTCTGCTGGCAGGGTGCGATCGTTGCAGGCGTGTTGTGGTGCGTGTTGGCGCTGCTGGGCGGGCGATCGTCGCAGGCGCGGTATGGGGCAGCATGCTGGGCGCTGGTGTTGATCGTTGTCGCGCCGCTGATGACGTTTGCCAGGCTCGCGACTGCCGAGTACAAGTTGGCCCAAGCCAACACCGGTGCGGGTAACGTGATCGATCCGGGCATTGTCTTGTGGGTAGGTGCGGGCGAACCGGCAGCGTCGTGGCCGATGCGGATGATGATGGCAATGGATCATTGGGTGCCATGGATCCTGATGCTGTGGCTCGCAGGCGTGGTGATGTATGGAGTGCGCCTGAATGCCGGGCTGCTGGTTGCACATGCGATGAAGTCGAGGGACACGCATGCGGTCGCGGATGAGTTGCAGCGGATCTTCGATGTGCTGCGGCGACGGCTTGGGATTGCGCGCGCGGTGAGATTGATGCATTCAGCGCGAGTGGAGGTGCCGACGGTGATTGGGTGGCTGCGTCCGGTCGTGCTGATTCCCGCAAGTTGCCTGACAGGGCTGACGGCCGAGCAGATCGAGGCGATCTTCTGCCATGAGCTGGCGCATGTGCGGCGGCACGACTACCTGGTGAGCGTGTTCCAGTCGGTGGTGGAGGCTCTGTTGTTCTATCACCCTGCCGTGTGGTGGGTGTCGAAACAGGTGCGGCGCGAGCGCGAGTGCTGCTGCGACGAGATGGCGGTGGGTGCGGGCGGCGACGTGCTGGCATACGCGCGGGCGTTGTCGTACCTGGAAGAACGGCGGGCGTATGTGCCGGAGTTTGTGCTGGGTGCGAATGGAGGAGTGCTGAAGATGCGGATCAAACGGTTGCTGGGAACAAGGGAAGACGTGGCGGGATCGCCTATTGCGGCGATGGTGCTGCTTGGCGTGGTGGTAGCGTTGGCGGGATCGTATTTTGTTTCGGTAGCGCGGGCGCAGTCGAAGGCGGCACAGGCTGCTCAGGTGGCTGTAGTCGCCAGCGTGGTTCCGGCACAGGCGGAAGAGGCTGACCCGGCGCAGAAACAGATGCCGTCGGTATACAGGGCTTGGCTGGAGCAGGATGTGCGCTGGATCATCTCCGACGCTGAAGCCCAGGCATTCAAGCGCCTGACGAATGATGAGGAGCGCGACAAATTTATTGAGCAGTTCTGGGAGCGGCGGAATTCGACTCAGGGATCGGCGGGGAACAGCTTCAAGGATGAGTATTACGCGCGGATCGCATATGCGAACCAGCACTTCGCATCCGGCATACCTGGTTGGAAAACGGATCGTGGGCGCTTCTATATCGTGAATGGCAAGCCCAAGTCGATAGATGCTCACCCAAGTGGCGACCCAAGCACATTGCCATTCGAAGTTTGGCATTACCGTGCGGTCGATGGAATCGGTCATGACCTGGACGTGAAGTTCGTCGATAGCGGTCAGAACGGAAACTACCGGCTGGTGTCTGAGGGGCCGCAAGGGAGGGCAGATACGCCCGCTTTCAATCGGCCGGTCTTGGTTCCCGTTCGATACTCTCCTGCTCAGACGGATTCGCCGAGCACTGCTCCAGTTGGGCCGCTTGGGCCGATCCGGGTTTCCAGTGGGGTAATAGCAAAGAATGTGGAGTCTCAGGTCAATCCCGTCTATCCTCCCGAGGCGAAGGCGAAGCGGGTGCAGGGCGTTGTGATCATGCATGCGATTATTTCGAAGACAGGGGACATTGAGAATCTGGAGGTCATCAGCGGGCCGGAATTGCTGCGCCAGAGCGCGATGGACGCTGTGGGACAGTGGAAGTACAAGCCGTATCTTCTGAATGGCCAGCCGACCGAGGTAGAGACGACGATCAACGTCAATTACACGTTTGGCGGAGATGGGCCGCAGCCTGCAGGGGCGGGTTCAGCGCCGCCAGAGGGGACGCCTCCTCCGGTCGGCGCCTCCGCTGGGAACGTGGCCAGGCCAGTGCGGGTTTCCCCGGGTGTCGCTGCCGGGATGGCGATCTCGCAACCGCCGCCGGTGTATCCCGCCGATGCCAAGGCTGCGCGGGTGCAGGGAGTGGTGGTGCTGCACGCCATCATCTCGAAAGAGGGAACTATTGAGGACGTCAATGTGATTAGCGGACCGCCGACGCTGGTCATGAGCGCGGTCGATGCGGTGAGGCAGTGGAAGTACAAGCCGTATCTGCTGAATGGCGAGCCGACCGAAGTGGAGACGACGATCAATGTCAACTACACGCTGGCTGACGCGCCTGACTCAAAGGATCAGGGGCCCGCGGCCGATGCGGGTATGGCGCCGAGGAAGATTGGCGGCGGTGTCTCGGCGCCAACGGTGATCTACCAGGCTACGCCGGTGTATTCCGAGCAGGCCAGGCAGGCGAAGTTCAGCGGTGTGGTTCTGGTGAACCTGGTGGTCGATCAGCAAGGTCTGCCGCAGAATGTGCATGTGCTGCGAGGTGTGGGGATGGGACTGGATGAGTCGGCCGTAGCCGCGGTGAGGCAGTACAGGTTCAGTCCGGCGATGGAGGGCGGCAAGCCCGTGCCGGTGATGTTGAACATTGAGGTTGACTACAAAACTGAGAATTCGCAAGGATCGAATCGGGCTGCGGCCAACATGTCGAGCGTGAGGATGCTTCCGGACGGTGCGACGGCGCCGGTGATCATTCATCAGGTTAATCCTGAGTACACGGAAGAGGCCCGGAAGGCTAAGGCTGGCGGCGTTGTGCTGGTCAACCTCGTCGTCGATAAGCAGGGGATACCGCAGCACGTGCACGTGGTGCGCAGCGTTGGGCATGGTCTGGATGAGAAGGCCGTCGACGCGGTGAAGGAGTACCGGTTCAAGCCGGCGATGAAGGATGACCAGCCGGTGGAAGAGGCGCTGAACGTTGAGGTGGAGTTCCGGTTGTTCTAGGGTCGCCTGTTAATGCGGTGGCGCTGCGGGCTGAATGCGGGGATTCTTCGCTGCGCTCAGAATGACAAGCAAAAAAGGGAATGACAAGCGAAGGGCAGAGGGGCGAGAAGCGAAGGGCAGAGGGGCGACAAGTGAAGGCAACTACGGAGATTCTGACGCTTCGCATCAGAATGACGAGCCGTAGGGGAGTTTTACCGCGGGCTGAAGCCCGCTGCTACTCCGGGTGGGACTGGCTGCGGGCGAGGACTCGTTCGTAGTACTGCTCGTAGACGGGGATGATGCGGCTGGAGCAGAAGTGGTCCTGTGCGGTGCGGCGGGCGGAGATGGACATCGCGCGAAGGCGGGCCTCGTCGCCGAGGAGAGAGATGGCCGCCTGAGCCATGCCTTCGATGTCGCCTACCGGGAATAGGAGACCGTTCGGACCATTGGGCGCGTCCGGGCTGTCGCGGATCAGTTCGGGGACGCCGCCGACGCGGGTGGCGATAGTGGGCACGGAGCAGGCCATGGCTTCGAGTGCGGCGAGGCCGAAGGACTCCATCTCGGAGGGCATGAGCATGAGGTCGGCGGGCGGGAGGAGTTCGTTGACGTTGTCCTGCTTGCCGAGGAAGTGGACGCGTTCCTGCACGCCGAGGCGGAGGGCGAGGTGCTCGGCCGCGGAACGATCCGGGCCGTCGCCGATGAGCATCAGGCGCGCGG
>DASWCA010000295.1:0-17512 GCA_036390355.1 Acidobacteriaceae bacterium | reverse complement strand
TAGCCGGTGCGCTCGATGCGCTTGAGGAACTGCTTAGGGATGATCTGGTCGGTGTCGACGTTGGGGCGGTCGAGGGGGACGGCGGTGGAGGTGAGGACGTTGATGGGCTGCATTATTTCGCCTCCTTCGAGTCGTTGAACTTCCAGGTGCGGATGTCGGTGAAGTGGCCGGTGATGGCTGCTGCGGCGGCCATCTGGGGGCTGACGAGGTGGGTGCGGCCGCCTCGGCCCTGACGGCCTTCGAAGTTGCGGTTGCTGGTGCTGGCGCAGCGCTCGCCGGGGGCCAGAATGTCGGGGTTCATGCCGAGGCACATGCTGCAGCCGGGTTCGCGCCAGTCGAAGCCTGCTTCAGTGAAGACTTTGTCGAGGCCTTCTTCTTCTGCTTGTTTTTTGACGTGCTGCGAGCCGGGCACGACCATCGCGCGGACCGTGGTGGCTACGTGATAGCCGCGGACTACGGAGGCGGCGGCGCGGAGGTCTTCGATGCGGGCGTTGGTGCAGGAGCCGAGGAAGACGCGGTCGATGTAGATCTGCTCCATGGGAGTGCCGGCCTTGAGGTCCATGTACTCAAGGGCGCGCTCGAAGGCCTTCTGGTCGGCTTCGCTGGCGTTGGGGTCGGGCAAAGGGACGGTTGAGTTGATGCCGGTGACCATGCCGGGGCTGGTACCCCAGGTGACGCGTGGGGCCAGTTGGGTTGCGTCGATGTTCAACTCGCGGTCGAAGGTGGCTCCTTCGTCGGTCTTGAGTTGGGACCAGCGGGCTACGGCCTTGTCCCACGCTGCGTCTGTGGGGCTGAAGCGGCGGCCTTTGAGGTAGGCGAAGGTTGTGGCGTCGGGGGCGATCATTCCGGCGCGAGCTCCGGCCTCAATGCTCATGTTGCAGATGGTCATGCGGCCTTCCATGGAGAGGGCGCGGATGGCGGAGCCGGCGTACTCGATGACGTGGCCAGTGGCTCCGGCGGTTCCGATGCGGCCGATGATGTCGAGGACGATGTCCTTCGCGGTGACGCCGTAGGGGAGGTCGCCTTCTACGTTGATGCGGAAGGTTTTGGGCTTGTCCTGCGGCAGGGTTTGCGTCGCCATGACGTGCTCGACTTCGCTGGTGCCTATTCCGAAGGCCAGTGCGCCGAAGGCTCCGTGGGTGCTGGTGTGGGAGTCGCCGCAGACGATGGTCATGCCGGGTTTGGTGAGACCGAGTTCGGGGCCGATGATGTGGACGATGCCCTGGTTGGGGGACTGGACGTCGTAGAACTCGACGCCGAAGTCGGCGCAGTTTTTGCGCAGGGTCTCGACCTGGAGGGAGGAGATCTGGTCGACGATGTGGAGACGGTCCTGGATGCTGCTGGTGGGGACGTTGTGGTCTACCGTGGCGACGGTGCGGTCGGGGCGACGGAGCTTGCGGCCGGCCAGGCGGAGGCCCTCGAAGGCCTGCGGGCTGGTGACCTCGTGGATGAGGTGCAAGTCGATGTAGAGAATGGTGGGTTCGCCCTCGGGCTCGGCTACAAGGTGCTGCTGCCAGACTTTTTCAAATAATGTTTTTGGTGTCTTCTCTGATGTTGGGGTCATGGTTTTGCTTTCTGATCGGTATGTTGCTGAGGGTTCTGGTTTATGTCGAGTGCTGCGAGTTGAACCTGATGCGGCTGACCGTCAGGGTCGATCAGGATGACGTTCGCAATCTGCTCGACGGTGCCGTCCGAGATGGGTTCAGCGATCCAGGGTGCGATGCTGCGGGCCAGCGGCTTGGGAAGATGAATGGGGTCGAGCGCGCGATTGGAGAAGACCCACAGGGTGTATGTCGAGCCGGCTTGATCCGTAGCTTTGTTCTCGGTGGTCCAGTCTGTCGCTGCGAAGACGATGAGAGGACGCGATGTGCCGAGGTCGACCCATAGGAGGCCACGGTTGGGGCAGAACTCCTGAACGCAGCCGGTAGCGACGATGTAGCGGTTGTCCTGGGCGACGACGGAACGGGGATGGCCGAGAAACTCAAGGGCGGTATCCGGTAGGCTCTTGCCTCTGCCCCAGAAGGTCTGAGGGGCGGTGAGGTGTTGCTGCAGAAGGGACTTGAAGCGGGTGTCCCAGATGAGAGCGTTCCCGTCTCCTTTGGGCTCGGGTTTGGTGTACCTCCAGAGCCAGGAGAGATCTTCGGTCTGCTTTTTATGGAGGGTGATCTGGGGGGCGTGGATCTGGGCGTGCGCCTGCGCTGCTGTAAGGAGGAGGACGGCGGCGAATTGGAGATGGCGGCGCATTGGAGGTCAGCTATTTCGTAGAGTCGGATTTCCTGGCGGTGAAGATCACGAGTACGTTAACGAGCGTGAACATCAGCACTCCCGTAATCACAATGGGGACGAGTGGCGCTCCCCTCAACCATCGATAGAGCAGAGCGGCGGACACGGCGCAGTTCATCAGAAGCAACTTGATCCGCGGATTCATCGGACTGCTCATACAGCGTGCATGGCTTGTCGAAGATCTATGGATTCGGCGAGGGCCTGGTGGACTAGTTTGCCCATCTCCTGCGTGGTGACCGTGGTTTGGCCGAGCTCCTGGCCGCGTGCTATGTCTGCGGTGCGGTAGCCGGCGTTGAGAACTTTGTGGACGGCGGCTTCGATGGCTTTGGCGTCCTGCTCGAGATTGGCGGAGTGGCGGAGGACCATCGCGGCGGTGAGGATTGCGCCGAGGGGGTTCGCTTTTCCTGTGCCCGCGATGTCAGGGGCTGATCCATGCACCGGTTCGTAGAGGTTGACGGCTCCGCCGATGGTGGCCGAGGGCAGCATGCCGAGGGAGCCCGTGATGACGCCAGCTTCGTCGGAGAGGATGTCTCCGAAGAGGTTCTCGGTGAGGACGACGTCGAAGTTGCGGGGGGTGTTCATGATATGCATCGCCATGGAGTCGACGAGTTGGTGCTCGAGGGTGACTTCGGGGTGGTCCTTCGCGACCTCGGTGACGGTGGCGCGCCAGAGTTGCGAGACCTCGAGGACGTTGGCCTTGTCGACGGAGGTGACTTTTTTGCAGCGCTTGCTTGCGAGCTCGAAGGCTACGCGGGCTACGCGGACGATCTCGGCCTTTGTATAACGCATTGTGTTAATCGCTTCTTCGCTGTCGCGGTTCCACCAGCGCGGGGCTCCGAAGTAGAGGCCGCCGAGGAGCTCGCGGACGAAGAGAATGTCAGCGCCTTCGGTGACTTCGGGGCGCAGCGGCGAGTTGGCGGCGAGTGCAGGGTAGGCGATAGACGGGCGCAGGTTGGCGAAACCGCCGAGCGCCTGGCGGATCTGCAGCAGGCCGGCTTCGGGGCGCTTGTCGGGCGTGAGGGCGTTGAACTTGTTGTCGCCGACCGCGCCCATCAGGACGGCGTCGCACTCGAGCGCGGCTTCGAGGGTCGCGGTGGGCAGGGGCGAGCCGGTCGCGGTGATGGCGACTCCGCCGACGAGCAGCGGGACGAAGGTGAAGTCGTGGCCGCCGAACTCGGCGACAGCTTTGAGGATGTTGACGGCTTCGTTGGTGACTTCGGGGCCGATACCGTCGCCGGCGAGGATGGCTATTTTGAGACGCATTCAACTAACTCCTGAGAACAACCGCAAACGCTTAACACGGATTAACACAGATGAAACGGATTAAGAACAAGCAACGGCGAAATACGGGGATTCTTCACTGCGTTCAGAATGACAAGCGAAAATTCATGCGATTGCGGAAACGTTCGGTTCGGGTTTGAGCAGGCTTAGCAGGTCCTGGTCGTAGATGGTTTTCTTACGGTCGGCGAGCTCGGTGAAGCGGTGGTAGACGGCGTCGAGTTCGGCGCGGGAGAGATTCTGGCCGAGTTCGACGTAACGCTGCTCGAGGGCGCGGCGGCCGCTATGTTTGCCGAGGACCAGCGAGTTGTGCGGGACGCCGACAGATTCGGGAGTCATGATCTCGTAGGTGAGCGGGTTGACCATCACGCCGTGCTGGTGGATGCCGGCGGCGTGCGCGAAGGCGTTGGCTCCGACGATGGCTTTGTTGGGCGCGGCGCCGAAGGTGATGCACTCGGCGAGCATCTGGCTGGTGGGGTAAAGCTTGCTCATGACGATGTTGTGCCGATAGGGCAGCTTGTCCCTGCGCGTGGTGAAGATGGCCGCGAGCTCTTCGAGCGAGGCGTTGCCGGCGCGCTCGCCGATGCCGTTGATGGCGCATTCCACTTGCCGTACGCCCGCTTCTACCGAAGCGATCGTATTCGCAACGGCGAGGCCGAGATCGTCGTGGCAGTGCGCGGAGAGGACGATGTTTTCAATCCCGGGAACGCGCGCGCGGACGTCGAGAAACATCTGCGCGTAGTCGTGCGGGATGCAGTAGCCGACAGTGTCAGGCAGGTTGAGCGTGGTGGCGCCGGCCTGGATGGCGACTTCGCAGACCTTGATGAGGAAGTCGCGGTCGGTGCGGGTGGCGTCCTCGGGGGAGAACTCGACGTCTTCGGCGTAGCTGCGGGCGAGAGCGACCATCTCGGCGATCTGGTCGAGGGCCTGCTCGCGGGTGATCTTCAGCTTGGCGGCGAGGTGCAGGTCGGAGGTGGAGAGGAACGTATGAATGCGGGCGCGCGGGGCGGGCTCGATGCTGCGTGCGGCTGCGTCGATGTCTTCGCGCTTGCAACGGGCGAGGGAGGCGATAATGGGGCCGCGGACTTCGCGTGCGATGGTGCGAATGGATTCGGAGTCACCCTCGGAGGCGATAGCGAAACCGGCCTCGAGGATGTCGACGCCGAGGTCGGCTATCTGGTGCGCGAGCCGCAGCTTTTCCGCGCTATGCATGGTGCAGCCGGGGGACTGCTCGCCATCGCGCAGGGTGGTGTCGAAGAAGTAGACGCGGGGCGCCTGTTCTTTCGCGGTGATCGGGGGATCTGGCACAAACATAGGATACGACCTCGATGACTCATTCATAGAATAACGCAGGCTTATAATAAGTCAAAGGCGTATCATAATTTCTAATTGATATATTCATAATCGATTGATCTTGGGCTCGGGAAGGTAAACCAGTGGATCTTTTTCAGTTGGAGACGTTTCTCGCTGTGGCGGAAGAGCGCAGTTTCTCTCGCGCGGCCACCCGGTTGCATCGTACGCAGCCGGCGGTGAGCCAGGCGATCGCCAAGCTGGAGACGGAGTTGGGAGAAATCCTGCTGGAGCGGTCGTCGCGCGATGGCACGCTGACCGATGCGGGCGAGGTGTTGCGCGACTATGCGGTGAAGCTGTTGAACCTGCGTGGAGAGGCTGCGGGCGCGCTGAACGAATTGCGGGAGCTGCATCGCGGACGCCTGAACCTGGCAGCGAACGAGTATACGTGTCTGTATCTGCTGCCGGTGCTGGACGAGTTTCGGCGGCAGAATCCGCGGATCAAGGTGACGGTGCAGCGGTCGCTGGCGAGTCGCATCACGGACGATGTGCTGGTGTATTCGGTCGAGATTGGCGTGCTGAGTTTCCGGCCCGACGATCCGCAGATCAAGTCGGTGGTGGTGTATCGGGATGAGCTGGACTTTGTGGTGAATCCGAAGCACCCGTTGGCGAAGGAGGAAGAGGTATCGATTCGCCAGCTTGGGGCGCAGAATTTTATTGCGCACAATATTTCTTCTCCACAGCGGCAGAAGGTGATCGAGACGTTTCGCAGGCATAAGACGGCGCTGCAAATGGGTGTGGAGCTGCCTTCGCTGGAGGCGATCAAGCGGTTTGTGGAGATGGGCAACGGAGTCGCGCTGGTGCCCGGGCTGACGGTGCGGACAGAGGTGGCGAGCGGCGCGCTGGTGCGGGTCCGGGTAAGGGAACTGCAGCTCGAACGCAAGCTTCGGCTGGTGTACCGGCGGCAGGCTAGTCTGTCGCACGCTGCGGTGGCCTTCCTGAAGATTGTGGAGGCGTACGCCGCAGCCCATGGCGATCCCTATTCTTTTCATGCAGAGCGTGGTGCGTAGTCCGCGTGAATTGAGACGATGCCGCGCGAGCGTGATTGGTTGCATCGATTGGGAGATAGAAAACTTCATCGGGGAAAATTGTTTTTCTATTTTCAAACTCTTATGGCGGGTAGTTCGTCTGTAGCGGTAGACTTGTCCGCCGGAGAAACTAAGCCGGCATCGACACTGGAGAACAGCCAATGAATATGATGATGTTTCGCAGGATTGCCGCACGCGCAGGCGTTGTGGCATTGTGTAGCGCCGCGCTATGCACTGTGCCGATGATGGCGCAGGGCGGTGGCGGCGGCGGTATGGGCGGTGGCGGCGGTATGAGAATGACCACCGAACAACGGGTAGCGAACCTGGACAAGGCCGTAACGTTGACCGATGACCAGAAGACGAAGGTCAAGGCGATCTATGACGCCGATGCGAAGAAGATGCAGGACCTGATGGCGGCGCAGGATCCGGATATGCGCAGCAAGATGATGGCAATGCGCACGGACGAGCGCACCCAGATCAGGGCGCTGCTGACGGATGACCAGAAGACGAAGTTCGACGCCATGCCACAGGGCCGCGGTCCTGGCGGCGGCGGTGGCGGCGGAGCTGCACCACCTCCACCCACACCCCCACAATAATTGTTTGCAAGAATGAAGAAGGCCGGGGAGCGGGTTCGCCTCTCCGGCCTTCTTGCGTCGCGGTATGCCCCACGGGAGCCGGGCTACGGGTACAATGATGGGAGTGGCTCTGCCTGTCACGTAGGAACAAGAAGGGGTAGAAACGAAGAATGAAGAAGACGATGTTGTTGGGCGTGCTGATGCTGTCGGCCGCTGCAGGGTATGCGCAGGAGAGCCGGCAAGACGTGAGCTTCAGCGGCACCGGAATCTTCGGTCCCACGATACATGGCGCCGCGAACGTGACGCAGACTTCGACCGGCGCGGCGGGTCTGCTGCTCAGCTACCGGTACATGGTGACTCCGCATAGCGCGCTTGAGCTGAATTACAGCTTTGCGCAGAACAATCAAAAATTCGCGACGAGCTTCGAGCCGCATGCCAGGATCCACTCGCGCCAGCAAGAGGTGACGGCAGCGTATGTCTACAGCCTCAACTTCAAGAGATACAGCCCCTTCGCAGAAGCCGGCGTTGGCACGATGATCTTCACGCCGGTTCTGGATAACGGAACGAACCTGCTGGGAACAAAATCGACCAAGGGCATCGGTGCTCTCTTCGGAGGCGGTTTGGCGTATGAGCTGAGCCCAAGCTTCGATATTCGGATTGAGTATCGCGCCTTCCTGACGAAGTCGCCGAGCTTCGGCGAGGCAAACTTCTCAACCAACCGCTACGAGATCATCTCCATGCCGGCGGTTGGCGTGGCGTATCATTTTTGAGTTGCTAGTTGCTAGCGTCAGCTTTCGGCCCCATATCTCTCACAGGGATGTGGGGCTTTCGCATGTGGCCTATCTGTTATCGGGATTTTCCAGCGAAGTGATAGGCGACGCCGATGGTCACGATCTGCGGAGTGAAGCCCCCATTGGGGAAACTGGTCCACTTCTGGAACTCATATTCGCCGCGAACCCGAAGATAAGACCCCAGCATAAAGTCCGCGCCGGCGCCGCCCGCGAACATGTTGTATCCGAGTTCCGTGTGGCCAAACGGATAGTTGAAGTCGCCGCGCCCGATCATCGCTTTGACATATGGGATCAGTGCGCCGTAGGTGCGGAAATAGCGCCCGCCAATCTCGTAGGTTCGCTCGAAGCTGCGGTCGCCGTTGGTGCTGAAGACCTGGTGGAACTCGGCTTCGACGCCCAGATGGCGAGTGAAATCGAAATCTCCGTATGCGGTGAATCCCTGGAATGTCTGTTGGACGTAGTCGGGTTTAGCCGCGCTGTAGCCGATGCCGATCTGCGCGTCTCCAGCGCGGGATGCGGTGGGCATGGCCTGGGCACAGAGTGCGGGTGTTCCCCCGAGCAGGAACGCTAGCGCAAGTCGTCCAATCAAGAGGGGGTCTCCGCCGAGGCAGGTTAAAAACAACGAGAGCGATTATATCGCTCTCGTTGTCGAAGTCCCGCTTGCGGGAACACCTAGCGAATCCGGTAGGCTATTCCCGCGGTGAATACGGATGGCGTCAGACCAGTTTGATAGTTCCAGTGCTGATACTCGAAGTCGATGGGACGCACGATGATGTGCCTGTTGATGACGACGTCGAGGCCTCCACCGGCAGCGTAGGCAAAATTCGTGCCGCCTGGATGCCCGATATTGTCCTGCTGCAACTGAATGTTAAGGTCGCCGAGTCCAATGAGGCCCTTGCCATAAAGCTTGAAACGGTGGTGGGGAAGAATGAATCTCGGCCCCACGAGAAAGGAGTTCTCCCCGATGTCGTCCGGCGTGACGAGGGAGAGGTAGTGGAAGTCTGCTTCCACGCCGTAGTGAAGGCCCAGGTCGAAATCCGCAAACGCTGAGATACCCTGGATGCCTTTTTGCCCATAATCAGCTTTGGCGTACGAGTAACCACCCCCAACTTGCAGGGCGCCTCTACCGGTTGCAGTTGGCAAGGCCTGGGTATGTCCCATGGAGGGGATCGAGAGCATACATGCGAGCAAGCCGATTGTTTTTAATGTCTTCAACATTCCATCTCCTGGATAAGTCCAACAGTGCTTGCGAAAAGATTTTTCTATTCGTTTGATGCTTCCGAGGTGCGGACAAGCAGGCTTATGCCCCTTGAATATTCACCTGTTCACTGCGGCGGCACGGTCGCGGGCACGGATTGTTGCGCCCCCGCAGGTGCTGCATCGGCTGGTGCACTGGCGGCCGGTGGATTCGCGTCCTGCGCATTGGGCGCTGGCGGGGTACCCGCAGGCGCCGTTGCGGGCGTGGCGGCTGGTTTAGCGGCGGCATTGTAGTAAGACAGCTTCAGATAAACCGGCTCAACCTCGAACGGCATTTTGTCGCGCTGGCTGAGGATCGGCTCAAAGCTGGTGTGCATCTGGACCACCTGATCGGTCCACGGATCGAAGCGCAGGAAGCTCGCCAGAGGCATTGCCGCCTGCTGTTTGAGATCCTTCATGTCGAGTTTGATTCCCTTCGGAACCATCGCCTGCATCCAGAAGGTCGGGTCCTTTTCGCTCTTGATCAGGGCGTCGCCAATCATCGGTGTATCGAGTGCGGTCAGTCCCTTGAGCCGCTGCTGCAGTTGCTGCAGGTAAAGTCCGAAGTACTGCTGTCCGCCTGCGAGTTCCTTGGCGTTCAGGAGGTCGGCAGCTTTCTTTGCAGCCTCGGTGTTGTCCGCGTCGGTGTGGTGCATCGGGATGCGCTCGAACACGGAGGTGGATGGGAAGAGCAAGCGGTCATTGAACGCGTACTTCGTGTCCAGGCGATGGCCCAGGATGATATGCGCCAGTTGGAATGCCAGGAGCGCATTGAGGTTGCCCATCTGCTGCGCGCCATCCGCGGTAATCACGCTGGTGGTGTCGATGAGGCTCTTGGACAGGATGATGGTGTTGCCGACGGCGAGAGACTCCAGCGGCTCAGTCAGCAGAGTACGTACCCGGATGGGCCGGCTGACCTGAATGTTGTTATAGACCAGAATATTGTTGGCGAGAGCTTCGAGCGTTTTGTCGAAGTCGCTCGGGGCATCCAGCAGTCCAGCCTGGAACAACCGCTCGAGGACGTTGTCTTCTGCTTGCTGAACCCATTGGCGCTGCGCGCCCAGCGGGCTGAGGTCGGGAGCGTCGTTCGACACGTCCTGGGCGTTCACCACTTCGAGCGACGAGTTCTCAGCGTTGTCGCTCGGCACCTTCAGAACGTAGCCCCAGACGTGGTTGATGGCTTTGAATCGCAGTGTGCTGCTGGCGCTCTTCGGGTCGCTCTCTTCCACATAGAACGAAGTGGGGAGCCACAGGCCAGGCTGCACGTTCGTGCGCCAACTGTCGAAGTGATAGAACTCCTTGATCGTCTCGATGGAGCCGGCGAAGTCGCCGTTGAAGCGGACGACGTTGCCGTCGCGGGTTTCTACCCAGATGCGTCCGAAGAAGCGTCCGAACTCGCGCTTGCCGCTGCTTGGCGAGACATCGAAGACAGCCGTTGGGATGTTGCCGAGGAAGTCATTGCGTACGAAGCTGAAGTTGTAATGCTGACGGTCGAAGTCGTTCGAGTCCATCAGGATCATCTGCACGAAGCCGGACTCGTGGAAGGTCAGACGAAGGCTGCTGGAGATGCTTCCGAGCGCGCCGAACGAGTTCTTGAAGAAGGACAGCTTGCCCTGCTTTCCTCCGAAATTGCCCTTGTTCTGCTTGTATGAGTCCTCGTTGATGACCTTGTTGAAGTCAACGCGCGCGAGGAAGTGCTGGTCGGAGTCCGGCACCTGGAGCAGCAACGGGTCGGGCCTCATGTTCTGGATGTAGGTCTCGACCAGTGGAGCGCGTTCCTTCACAACCTTGATGACCTGTTTCTCTTGAACGATGGCCTTATCGATGAGGGCGTTCTGCGCCGGGGTCAGCTTGCGGCCGGGCATGGTGTCCTGCTGGACTTTCTTTTTACCGAAGATCGCCGCTCCGGCAAAGGTGGGAAAGGTTGCCGCGAGGAGAAGCGCCAGAAGCGTTGCACCAGCGGTAGATCTTGCACGAACATTCATGATTTGCGGCTCCCTATAGGTGACCTAAAGGCCACGGTCGTAAGTAGAATCAGCGTTTCGTAGAGTATTTGCCATAGACAAAATTGGTTACATAGCCGACCGAATTGGTTACATTCAAGCCGGCGATGGGCCGGAGTTATTACCCCGCGAGTTGGAAGGTTACATTGACAAGCCCGTCCCATGTGACCGGACGACCCGACGCGTCGGTTGCAGGTTCAAACTTGGTCGCCAGAATGGCGCGCCTGGCGGATTCATCCAGGCCATAGCCCAGTGGTTTGGTCACTCCCACAACCTCGACTGCGCCATTTGCCATCACCCGGATGTGGATGGTGACGACGCCTTCGATGTGATTCTGCCTGGCCTCAGCCGTGTATTCGGGCTTGGGCTTTGAAATAACCTTCACCGCTTTGCCCGGGTTGGTAGTCGCGAGGGTAGCCGGCTTGGGCGCGGGAGGCGGCTCAGTCTGGCCAAGGTTTACCTGACCAGCGACCCGGCCGGTGGAATTCAATGGGCCAGTACCTCCGGGAACACCATGCGGAATCCCGGCGACGGCGACCACGCCATTGCCCTTGATGCTGGTGCCTTCCGGACTTCCGTTGCCGAGATTGACCTTGGTCGCGGGTGGTCCGCCACCGGTGTTCGCGGCGTTCATTCCGGGCATGCCTCGCGCCAGATTCACGGATGCGACTGCGGGACCATGGAGGTTGGGGACGGGACTATCCGGATTTCCCAGACGGACAGCGGAGGGATGCGGATCGTTGTTCACGACGGATGCGGCTTGCGGCCGGCCAAGGTTCACGACCTTGGGGGCCGCCATCGCAATTACCTGCTTGGGCGGCGCGGGGAGCAGAACCGGCTTGGGAGCCTCCATCTTGACGACTGGCTGCTTCGGCATCTCCGGCGCCTTGATCTGGGGGACCCTGATCTTGGGCGGCTCGACCTTCACGATCTCCGGAAGCTTCGGTTTGGGCGGCACAACCTTGGGCTTTACCGGCTCGACCTTCTTGAGGACAGGTTCGGTCAGGACGGTAAGTTTCTTGTTGGTCTCGATCGTCTGGCGGGTTGCCGCACCGATGACGATGACGACGAACGCGATGACGAAATTAATGGCCAGGGAAGTGGCCGTCGAGGCCTTGCTCTGTCCTCCGGTATCGAGGACGCCGAAATGAGCAAACTGCATGCTCTTCGCCGGGCCGGAATTTGCACTGCGGAGTGGCGCTGCCATAGTCGGGAACGATCCTTCAAAGTCGGCCTGCAACGAAGCCAGCAGGATGAGGTTTAAGTATGACGCAATCGGGTACGCCGAAGTAACTACTTACGCTTACAAACGACCTCAATTAGACATTATCATTCAGAAACCGGCTCACTAAAATCTGCACAAATCTCTGAAAAAACTCTAATTAGCCCAATTCTCCGCAATGAGTGGCTGGTTCTTTTGTTGCGGTTACCGATGTCATCCGTTGCCTGTCCCCGGCGAATTGAACCGAGCATACCATTGATGTGATGCGATCGGGCTTCCCGTGGTAAGGATACGCAGCCAATTCTGCCCGGCCTTTTCCTGTTTTTCTACCCGCGGTAAGCTCTGAATCATCTTCCATGACTTCGGGTACTAGCGAAATCACTCTTTTGCGTTGAAATTCCTATACTTTGGTTGTAGCGGAAACGCATTGGTTGAGTGGAGAAACGATGAGAATTCTGGTAACAGGCGGTGCCGGTTATATCGGCGGTACCGTCGCAAGAATCTTGATGGCCGGCGGCCATTCTGTGACCATCTTTGACAATCTGTGTCACAGTAAACGGTCCGCGCTGCCTGCGGGCGCGGAGTTCGTCGAGGGCGAGCTTGCGGACCGGACATTGCTGGAAACGACCCTGAAGTCCAACAAATTCGATGGAGTAATGCACTTCGCCGCGCTGATCGAGGCCGGCGAGAGCATGCAGCGGCCGGAGATCTATTTCCGCAACAACACAGCGGGGACGCTCACGCTGCTGGAGACGATGCTGAGAACTGGCCATGACCGGCTGGTGTTCAGCTCGACGGCGGCCTGCTACGGCGAGCCGGAAACGACCCCGATTCTAGAGGACGCGAAGCTCGATCCGACCAATGCCTATGGCGAGAGCAAGCTGCTGGTCGAATATATGCTGCGCTGGTTCAACCGCATTCACGGGTTCCGCTACGCCAGCCTGCGGTATTTCAACGTGGCTGGGGCGATCGAGGGATATGGCGAGGCACATGAGCCGGAATCACACCTGATACCCCTGGTGCTCGATGTTGCGCTGGGCCGGCGGCAAAGCATCAAGATCTTTGGGCAGGATTACCCAACGCGGGACGGCACCTGCATCCGCGACTACATTCACGTGCGCGACCTGGCTGACGCGCACCTTCTCGCACTGGGAGCCCTCGAAAAGAAAGATCGTGTCATCTACAACATCGGCAACGGCCAGGGTTTCACGGTGCGCGAGGTCATCGAGTCTGTTCGCCGGGTGACGGGACGGACGATTGCGGTGGAGGAGTGTCCGCGCCGGCAGGGCGATCCGGCCGTCCTGGTGGCGAGTTCGGAGAAGATCAAAGATGAGCTTGGCTGGCAACCGCAGTTCGCGAATCTGGACGCAATCGTTGCCAGCGCATGGGACTGGCATCAAAAACGTTACGCATAAACCGACCGGAGGAAGTCTGAATGCTTCAAGGCATCTTCGACAGCATGTTTCATCTGCAACTGCCGTGGCTGGAAAAGATCATCCGGCCGATCATTGTGTATCTATTCCTGATTGTGGTCTTGCGGGTATTTGGAAAGAGGGAACTGGCGCAGTTGAACCCGTTCGATCTGGTCGTCCTGCTGAGTCTTTCCAACACGGTGCAGAACGCCATCATTGGGAACGACAATTCAATTTCAGGCGGCCTGATCGGCGCGTTTGCGCTGCTGACGATCAATTGGCTCCTGACTCGAGTGCTCTTCAAAGCACCAAAGTTGGAGGAGGTGTTGGAAGGCACCAAGACCGAGTTCATTCGCCACGGCGTCGTCGATCCCGTGGCTCTGAAGAAGGAGACGATGACCGAGCTCGAACTTCTCTCCGTCATCCACAAGCAAGGGCTGAACGACTTCTCTGAGGTCGAAGTATGCGCTCTGGAGCCAAATGGGACCTTCTACGTGGAGGCAATCACGCCGACAGTCGACGAGACGTACATGGCTGCACTCAAAGACGCGGTCGATATACTGACCAACGAGGTGAAGGCGATGCGAGCGCAATTGGCGAGCCGATAGTTTAGTGGTGGAGCTTTGCCAGCGCCTTTGTCAGGCGTTCGGGTGGAGGGCTGGTCTGCGAATCCTTCACTGCTGCGCGATATCCGCCCATGTAGATCGAATACATCACCGCCAGCGCGCAGCCTACGCCGAAGACGAAGCCGAGAAAGCAGCCGATCGCGGCCGACCAGAGTACCGTCATGGGTGCAAGTCTAGCAGCGAATTGCGTTTGGAGACGCCGATGTTTGCCCATCACAGCGGGCTTAGCGTACCTTTTTCCTGCGGATCAAATTTTTGTGAGATCGAGTCAGCGACCTTAGGCAATGGGGGATGTGCGTGCAAACGTCCGATGGAACGAATATGGAGTCTCTGCTGCGGGAGAACCGCGTATTTCCACCGCCAGCTGAGTTCTCATCGAAGGCGCTCATCAAGAGCCTTGCAGAGTATGAGGCGATGTACAAGCACAGCGTCGAGGATCCGGAGGCGTTCTGGGCCGAAGCTGCGGGCGAATTGGATTGGTTCGCTCCGTGGGACAAGGTGCTCGATGGCGAGATGGGCTCGGCGAAGTGGTTCACCGGCGGCAAGCTGAATCTGAGCCACAACTGCGTCGACCGTCACGCAACGGGCGCTCGGCGGGACAAGGTTGCGCTGCTGTGGGAGGGTGAGCCCGGCGAGGTGCGGCGCGTTACCTATGGCGAGTTGCACGACCAGGTTCAGCGATTTGCCAATGTGCTGAAAGGACTGGGTGTCCAGCGCGGCGACCGGGTTGCGATCTACATGGGCATGTGCCCGGAACTGGCGATTGCGATGCTGGCCTGCGCGCGGATCGGCGCGGTGCACTCGGTGATCTTCGGCGGCTTTGCGGCGCAGGCGATCGTGGACCGCGTGAATGATTCAGCCTGCGTGGCGGTGCTGACGCAGGATGTGAGTTATCGCCGCGGCGCCGAGGTGAGGCTGAAAGAAATTGTGGATGAGGCGATCGAGCGCTGCCCGACGGTCAGAAATGTGGTCGTTTACCGGCGCTCGGCTGCGGACGAGCTCTCCACGGGGATGAAGCTGGGCCGCGACCTTTGGTGGCACGATCTGATGGCCAAGGCGGAGCCGATCTGCCCCCCAGAGTGGATGGACTCCGAGGACCTTCTCTATATCCTTTACACCTCGGGGACGACAGGCAAGCCGAAGGGTCTGGTGCACAGCACGGGCGGTTATTCGGTGCAGAGCTGTCTGACCGCCAAGTATGTCTTCGACCTGCGCGAGAACGATGTCTTCTGGTGCACGGCGGACATCGGCTGGGTGACTGGGCACTCGTATATTGTGTACGGCCCGCTGCAGAACGGCGCGACTGTGGTGATGTACGAGGGCGCTCCCAACTTCCCTGCAAACGACCGGTTCTGGAAGATCATCGACGACCACCAGGTGACCATCTTTTACACCGCGCCGACGGCGATTCGGGCATTCATCAAGTGGGGCGACGAGTGGGTGCATAAGCATTCGTTGGCTTCGCTGCGATTGCTGGGAACAGTGGGCGAGCCGATCAATCCCGAGGCCTGGATGTGGTATCAGCGGGAGATCGGGAAGGATCGCTGCCCGATCGTCGACACGTGGTGGCAGACGGAGACGGGAACCATCATGATCTCTCCGATTCCCGGGGCGATTGCGACCAAGCCCGGGTCGGCGACACGGCCCTTCTTCGGAATCGTTCCTGAGGTGGTGACCAGGGAAGGCGAAGCTGTGCCGCTTGGACAGGGCGGACTGTTGGTGATTCGCAAGCCGTGGCCATCGATGGCGCGAACCATCTGGGGCGATCCGGAGCGGTATCAGCAGGCGTACTTCTCGGAGATTCCGGGGAGCTACTTTACCGGCGATGGCGCTCGCTGGGATGCCGACGGCTACTACTGGCTGATGGGGCGGGTGGACGACGTGATCAACGTGAGCGGTCACCGGCTGGGCACCATGGAGATCGAGTCGGCCCTGGTGGCGCATCCCAAGGTGGCCGAGGCAGCGGTGGTTGGGCGGCCGGACGATATGAAAGGGCAGGCGATTTCGGCGTTTGTGACGCTCGAGCATGGACAGGAGCCGAGCGATGCTCTGCGCCAGGAACTCCGCCGGTGGGTTGCCAAGGAGATTGGCGCGCTGGCCAGGCCGGACGATCTGCGTTTTACTCAGATGCTGCCGAAGACGCGCTCAGGCAAGATCATGCGCAGGCTGCTGCGGGAGTTGGCGACGACAGGGGATGTAAAGGGAGATACAACGACTCTCGAAGACTTCGCGGTACTGGCCAAACTGCGCGAAGGAGATGAGTAGGAAGTCTCGATCGGCTGTGGGTCAGGCGATCGAGACTCCCCCACTCTTCGTTGTGCGAGGCTTGATTACGCTACTGCGTTGGTGAGAGCGTTGCTGACGCCGCCGAAGGTGTTCGCGATCGAGTTCGCGAGACCGTTCATGGCAGCAACCGAGCCGAGGCCAACCAGCGCCGCGACCAATGCGTATTCAATCAGGTCCTGACCGGATTCGTCAGAGATCAGGTTCTTGATGAGCTGCTTCATGGATGTTGCTCCTCTAGTTTGGATTTGTAGAGAACCGCATGTCTGCGAGTCCCTGGCCTGGTGTTCCGTGCCGCGCTCCAAAGCTGGAGCGCGGCGCATCTCGAGTTCAGTCCGAACTACGCTACGGCGTTCGTGAGGGAGTTGCCGACGCCATTGAAGGTGTTGCCAATGGAGTTCGAGAGGCCCTTCATCGCGGCAACGGCGCCGAGACCGACCAGAGCAGCAACCAGTGCGTACTCGATCAGATCCTGACCGGAATCTTCCGTCATCAGGTTCTTGAGAATCTGTGTCATGTTCTTCATTTTTGTTTCTCCTCGTGCGGGTTTTCGTTGGGCATACCCCGGGAGGGCGGCCGCCTTTGCGATACTGCGAGACTAGGCAACACGAACCAACATGCAAATCACCGGAAGGCATCAGACCCCGCCCCATCCGGGGCATGTTCCCTCCCACCTTGGTTCGAAGGCCTGCCACTTTGGAGGGACAGTTCGGATTGCACCGTCCGGAAGAGTTCGGTCCTAAAGGAGGGGACTTTTCGCAAGCATTGTCCTTGCTGTGAGATATCGAAACAGGACAGACGCGAGAGAGGCTCGGCGGCGGCATTCTGGATTTTACGGTATAGATCAATCGGTCTATACTCCGTAATGAAGGTGAACAACGATGAAGACGGCGGAGAAGCGCGCAAAGCTGTTCATGAATGGCAGGAGCCAGGCAGTGCGGTTGCCCAAGGAGTTTCGGTTCGAGGGGAAAGAGGTGCGAATTCGAAAGTCCGGGAGCGGCGTTTTGCTGGAGCCGGTGGCGGCGCAGATCGGATCGAGTGACCTGGAGTCTGTACGAAAAGTGCTGAAGACGCTGGAACCGCTTGCCCCCGAGGTTTCGGCGATGGTGGAAGACGCGATGCGGAAGCTTCAAAACTGACACCGCTGACTCTACCGATGATTCAGGCTTCAGGCGGCCGTCACTTGCGTTGATCTCAGCCGCCCCCTGCTGCGGCGGATGAAGGATTCTGGTTCGCTCTCGGAGATTATCGCCAGCGGGCAGAGCTTTTCGGTGACGCCTTCCCTGCACGCCGAAGCATTCCAGCGGACGAGTGTGCAGCCGCGCTTGATGCACCTGAGTCTGTTGGCAAGCGCTTCCTGCAGGCGCCTCTTTTCCGCTTCACTGTGAATGAGGAGGGCGTGGCTGTTGTTCATGTGTTTATGGG
>DASWCA010000294.1:0-6629 GCA_036390355.1 Acidobacteriaceae bacterium | reverse complement strand
CGACTTGATAGACGGCGGCGAGACCGGTGACGGTGCGGCCCTGGATGTACATCGTCGCGGCGAGGTCTTCGGCGGTGAGGCGGCTGAGGACGGCGGTGGCTTCGTCCAGGGTGGCGGCGAGACGGTCAAGGAGAGTGTGCGCGGGGACGTGATCGCGCTCGGCGAACTCTGCCGGGCGCTGGCGGGTGTCGTCCTGGCGGTTGAAGGAGACGACAAGCCACTGGCGGACGTTGCCGTTGAGGTGCAGCAGCAGATTGCCGATGCTGTTGCTGGCGTCGTTGGGACGCCACCAGATTTGCTCGTCGGTGAGGGATTCAACGCAGGTGCGCATGCGGGGTAGGAACTCGTCGAGGAGCTTGGCGCGGGAGAAGTCGAGGAAGGAATGGGTGAGATCGGGGGTGGCCATGGGGTGATGGTATCCGAAGGCGTGTGCCGACAGAATACGTATGCGCGGGTGTCGGTAGTGGGTTAGTTTGAAGCCCAGCGAACGAAGTTATGACCGCGTTTTGTGCGCGACTCGACCGCCACTAGTTTTCTGAGGGCTTATCGATGTGATCGATGACCAGCGCTTTTGACGGTCCCTTCGCCGCCTCGACCTTTAGCCCAAGCTCTTCCTGCAGTGCCCGATCCATCGGCGGCGTCGGGTCCGGATCGTCGGCGTTTCGGTCCCCGTCCCATCGACCCTTGTACTTCATCACAAAATCGTATTTGCCCGTCAGGCCCGTTTTATCGATCACCGGCCGCCCAAACTGCGCCGTCAACATGCTCACCCACTGGGCCATCGAGCATCCATGCGCAATAAAGTCGTACCCCTGCCCATCGTTCTTCTGGCGGAGCGCAGGTACCGGACGGTCCCCGAATATCTTCAACTCGTCCGCCGACGGCGGCGTCGAGCCCTCCGCGCCCAGCTTCGGCCCTCCCCTCGCCACCACCAGGTTGTAGATGTCGCCTTCCTTCGTCTCCCAGTGCGTCTTCAGCTCGAAACGCTCCTCCAGCAGCGCTTGGAACATGTGCTGCTGCTCCGCCCACTGCTGCTCCGGGGTCAGCGCCGCCATCTTCGCATCCGCCTCGCTGTCGCCCTTGGCCTCGATCACAAACACCGTCGGCCACGGCCACTTCGGGGTGCCCACAATCTGATACCGATCGATGCCATACGCGTAGGTCACCAGGTTCTCGATCGTCCAGTTGATCACCCGCAACATCGTCGTATGTGGCACAAAACCACCGCTCATCGTCACCCCGAGGCGAAGGTCGGCCTCCTTGTTCTCTCGCACCGATGCCACATCGAACGCCATCGTCGCCACATACGGAGCGTTTGCAGGCAAGGACGATGCCGGCGTTGCCGCGCCTGCTTGCCCCAGCGAAGAAGGTACAGCAAGGGCCATCCATGCAGCCGCAACGAGCAGAGGGTTGACTCTACAGTTCAATTTTGGAACGGCAGGATCAGTCATCACGTAAACCCCGCTCGGAAACGGACACCAGAATATCCGGTTGCACACGACTCGTGCCTGCGAAGTCGGGATTTCGGAAACTTCAGCCATTCACTCTAAATTGAGCCACTACGCGGTTGTCGTGGCGAGCGTTGGAACTAGTCTCCGGGACGTGGGGTGAGGCTGCCGTTGGCGAGGTCGCAGGCGCGCCACATGTACCAGCTCGCCACCGAGCGCCACGGAGCCCAGCGTTTGGCGCGGCGTTCCATTTCGTCGGGCTTGGGGAGATCGAGCGGAGTGACTTTATCCGCTGGCTTGAGCTTGCCGAAGGTGAGGGCGAAGCCTTTGCGGACGCCGTAATCGCTGGTGGGGAGGATGTCGGGGCGGCCAAGGCGGAAGATGAGCAGCATCTCGACCGTCCAGCGGCCGATTCCGCGGACTTGCGTGAGGTGCTCGATGATGGCCTCGTCGGCCATGCGGCGGATGTGGGCGAGGGTGGGGACGGTGCCGTCGAGGGTTTTGGCGGCGAGATCGCGCAGCGCGAGGGTCTTGTTGGCGGAGAGGCCGGCGGCGCGGAGCTGGGCGTTGGGGCAGTCGAGGATCTGCTGCGGCGTGGGGTGGTAACCCACTCGTGACGGTAAAGCTGCTACGAATGGGGCACCCAGTGTAGGTGGGGCGAGCGTGGGGCCGAAGGATTCGAGCAGGCGGCGATGGATAGTGGCCGCGGCCTTGCCGTGGAGCTGCTGGTAGACGATGGACTCGACCAGGGCTTCGAACGGAGACTGAGCGCTGGCGATACGCATGGTGAAGGGGCCGGCGCGCTGGATGAGGCGGCCGAGCTTGGGGTCGGCGGCGGAGAGCTCGCTGAGGGCGACGGCGGAGTCGTAGCGGGGCGGACGGGGGCTGCTGAGAGGACGCGGCATGGTGGTGTTCAGGGTATCGCAACAGGCCGGTTCCGGCAGATCAGGGACGGGTGCCAAGCGTGTTGTTGGCGATTCCGGCTGCGATGGGCGTGACGACCGGGGTGGCTGCGCCGATGGCTTCAAGGATGTTGGTGTCGGCGGAGCTCCAGAGACATCGCCGGAGCCATCGACAGCGATGGTGAACGAGGCGTTGTAGGAAAGATTGATGCCGGGCGGCGCCAGTGTTGTCACGGTTTTGTCAGGCGCGTGTTAATAGATGTGCACGGGGCGATGGCGGGCGCGGACGCGGGAGAAGAGTTTTTGATGTGGGAGGAGCGCGGATTATCGCCAGGCGCCGAGGATGGCGCCCATGAGGGTGAGGGCGAGGGTGAGATAGCCGCCGTTGATGAGAACGTAGGTCCAGGGGCGGCGTTCGAAGAGGGAGACGACGCCGATGCCCGTGGCGACCCAGCCGAAGCCCGCGGCGAAACCGGCGGCGGCGCCGAATGCTGTTGTGGTAGCGGGCGTGTTGAGGAACATGGCCAGGTTGATGGACATAATCAGCGTCAGGAGGAAACTGATGCCGAAGATCCTGGCCATGTTGGTGGGAGCCGGAGCTTCGGTGAAGGCGTTGGCGCGCTGCCAGGCTTTACCGAAGACGGCGGGAGAGTACCAAAGGCCTCCAAGGAGGAAGGCGGAGACGGCGGCGGCGAGGATCGCCCAGAAATTGAGGGTGTGCAGGTTCATCGGTGAGGCTCCTTATTTGGCTTTGGGAGTGGCGGTGCCTGAGATGTTGTCCCAGTCGATAGGGCCGGAGACGAAGCGGTGGTGGAGAGCGGCCAGGAGTTGGGCATTGCCGGAGGCGAGGTATTCGTAGGCAGCGTCCCATTCCGGACCGGACTGCCAGCCGGTCTGGGTGAGGCGGACAAGCGTGGAGTTGCCGCGCGGCTCGAAGGAGAAAACGGCGCGGGTGCGGGCGGCGCGGACGGCTGGGAACTTGTCCGGCGCGAGGGCGGAGATGACCAGCTCCTTGCGGGGGACGAAGCTGAGGATGGTGCCGCCGCCAGTGCTGGTGGGGAAGTGGACGATCCAGTCGCCGCCGGGGCGCAGGTCGACGTTGACGTCGGGGGCGAGCCAGGTGCTGAGTCCCTTGGTGGTGGTGAATGCGTCCCAGACTTCGGGGAGCGGAGCGGGGATGGTGAGCTCGATGATGAGAGCCTTCTGCGTGGCGGGCGGCTCGGCGGACGGCTGGGCTGTGGCTTGCAGGGCGGATGCGGGGAGGAGAGCGATTGCGAGGATGAGGCGGATGGCGTTCATATAGTCAGGTCTCTGGGTATGATTTAGTTGATCGTTCAACTAAATACCGTGTAGGCTGATTATGTCAAGCAATTTGTGCAGACTCCGGGATGATCAAATTAATGGTGAAACCTCAATCCACGCGAGAACGGCTGATCGAGTCGGCGCGCTACCTCTTCTGGGAGCGGGGATTCGCGGGCACGAGCATGGCCGATCTGCTGGCCCACGCGAAGGTGAACTCGGGCAGTTTCTATCACTTTTTCGAGAGCAAGGAAGCGTTGCTGCGAGAGGTGCTGCAGGGGTATCTCGGGGCGCTGCGGCCGATGGTGGTGGACCCGGCGTTTGCGACGACGGAGGAGCCGGTGGAGAGGATCTTCGCGATCCTGGCGGGCTATCGCGAGAGAATTTTGATGACCGATAGCAAGTATGGGTGTCCGCTGGGGCGGCTCGCGCTGGAGATCGATCCGGAGAACCGGCCGGCGCATGGGCTGATCGCGGAGAATTTTCGCGGATGGATCGGCGCGGTGCGGGAGTGCCTGGAGCAGGTGAGCGAGCGGCTGCCGGAAGGGACGGACGTCGAGTCGCTGGCGACGTATGTGCTCGCGGTGATGGAAGGCGGCGTGATGCTGTCGCGTTCGTATGGTTCGGTGGAACCGTTCGATCGGACGGTGAGCCAGTTGCGCGCACACTTCCAGTTGTTGCTCGATTCGGATTTGAGCGGATCACAGAGTACACAAAGAAAACGGAGAGATTGAAGAGAGTGGCGGGCGTATTCCCATGGTCGACTTCGTCGAACATGGGGCACCCGGCGGTATTACTCGGATGGACCGCGGACGGCTGAAGTGCGCGGCTCGGTTCGATAATCGGATATTCCTAATTTAAAAACAGTTGCGGGACGGTCTGGCTGTTTCAAAACGTGTTTTTCCACTGCTATACTCGACATCTGCGGGGCCGATAGAGGCGTGATCCGGATCACAGACAGGAGCGCTTTTCGAGAGGCTTTTTCCGCTGCTATACTCGACGTTCGTTTCAGCAATGACTCAGATCTGATGAACCCCTCAACCGCCGAAGAGAATGCCGTCGGCACATCGCTCGCTCTGAACAACCTTGCACGCAACTTCACCTCTTCGACCGAGATAGAGCAGAGGACACAGGAACGCACTCATGGCGCAAGTTTTTGACCGCAGTTCGAACGCGCTGGCCCGGGCTAGTCTGGTACTGACGGGTCTGATCGTGATCGCACTCGGCGTCACGTTGGACCAGTTGCAGCGATCTCCGTGGGTGACGCGGCAGGGGCAGCGGCCGGACCAGCCGATTCCGTTCAGCCACAAGCATCATGTGGAAGGCCTTGGCTTGCAGTGCCAGTACTGCCACACTACTGTGGAAGCGTCGAGCTACGCGGGTATTCCTCCGACCAAGACCTGCATCAATTGCCACTCGCAGATATGGACCAACGCGGCGCTCCTGGAGCCGGTGCGGCAGAGCTGGGCGACAGGCGCATCGATCCAGTGGATCAAGGTGCACGACCTGCCCGACTATGTGTACTTCAATCATTCGATTCATGTGAACAAGGGCATCGGATGCGCGAGCTGTCATGGCCGCGTCGACCAGATGCCGCTGATGTATATGCAGAACAGCCTGCAGATGGAGTGGTGCCTGAACTGCCATCGCAATCCAGGCGAGAATCTGCGGCCTACAGCCGAGATTTACAACATGGCGTGGGCGGGTGCATCAAGCGACAAGCCGGTGTGGTGCGCGAATACGGGCAAGGGCGGTCCTACGGCGCAGGGTGTCAGCTGCGTGACCAAGGATCCGGGCGCAGGGCCGAACGTGGCGATGCTGCAGCAAAACGCTCCCTTCACAACCTCCAGCGATGTCGAGCCGGGTGCCGGGTTGACGATCCCCGCGAGTTACCAGAAATTTACCGGCCAGGCTGACCTGGGCCGCTATTTGACGGCGCAGTACCACATTCGCCCACCGAACGAGCTCACGAGCTGCGAGACATGCCACCGATGAAGACGACACGCGAGAACGAGATGGAGACGAGGCCAGCGAACGCGCAGGTGGTTACCGCAATTGCGCCGGCGCAGTTGACGCTGGCCGAGGTGCGGGCGAAGCTCGACGGCAAGAGCGGCAAGCGCTATTGGAAGAATCTGGACGAGCTGGCGGAGACGCCGGGCTTCCACGAGATGCTGGAGCGGGAGTTTCCGCGACAGGCCAGCGAGTGGGTGGATGCTGTGAGCCGGCGCGGATTCCTGAAGGTGATGGGCGCGTCGCTGGCGCTGGCCGGGCTCGCGGGGTGCACGAAGCAGCCGGACGAGCCCATCTTCGCGTATGTGAAGGCGCCTGAGGATCTGATTCTCGGCAAGCCGATGTACTTTGCGACGGCGTTTCCCTTCCCCACCGGCGCGATTCCGGTGCTGGTGAAGTCGGATGCGTTCCGGCCGATCAAGGTGGATGGAAATCCGGACCACCCGATGTCGAAGGGCAAGTCGGACTCGTTTACGCAAGCGACGCTGCTTGATCTTTATGATCCCGACCGCTCGAAGGAAGTGCGCTATCGCGGCCAGCCGAGCGAATATGCGGACTTCCAGGAAGCTTTCACGAACGCGGTGAAGAAGACTTCGGGAGGGCAGGGCGTTTACTTCCTGAGCGAGACGGTCACGTCTCCAACGCTGGCCGCGCAGTGGAAGCAGGTGCAGGCGAAGTATCCGGCGGCGAAGCTGGTGCAGTGGGAGCCAGTGAATCGCGATTCGGCGATGGCGGCTTCGAAGGCGGCGCTGGGAAGCTACTCCGACGTGCAGTACAAGCTTGAGAATGCGGATGTGATTTTGTCGCTCGATGCGGATTTCCTGGGCGGGATTGCGCATCCGGGATTTTTGCCGATGGCAGCGGCTTACTCCGCGCGGCATCGCTACGAAGAAGGCGCGACGATGAACCGGATGTACGTCGTCGAGACCATGCCGACGGTGACCGGGTACAAAGCGGAGCATCGGCTCGG
>DASWCA010000293.1:0-15091 GCA_036390355.1 Acidobacteriaceae bacterium | reverse complement strand
CGCGGTGCCGGTTTTTGCGAGAAAGCTTTGGTGCAGCCCTTGGCGTCCGAGACCAGCGGCAGTTCCCACCCTCGCAGACTCCGCCATGCCGTCCACGATATTCCGGATCGCTGGCTGCGATCTGCGTCCCAACAGCATTGCATAGGCGCGCACGAGGCTTTCCGGCGACTCACGCCACATGCCGAATCGACCGGCCATTGCTACGGGAGAGGCACCGGCGCCGGGGCCGTTGAGACCGAAGCGCCGAGCGACCAGCGTGACTTGCAATCCCCCGATATTCGCGGCCAGTTCCGTGAAATACGAGTTGCAGGAGAACGCGATGGCCCCAACAATGCTGAGCGCTCCATGCCCCTTGGGAAGCCAGCACGAGTTGCCGCCCATGCAGACGTGCTCTGGAAAATGGAAACTGTGAGACTCCGCATAGGCTAATGCGGTGAAGGGCTTCACCAGCGATCCGATAGGAATAGCCTGACCGCTTTCACTCCACTTTGCGGCGATGAAGCGGTCGTCACGCGCGTCGTAAAACAGATAGGAAATATTGGGCGAGGAGAAATCCCGCGCCAGGGTCTGCGATGCGGTACGCGAGAATAGAGCGGCGGCATCATGCGAGCTGGAGTCAAGAGATTCGGAGCTGGCGGGTCCGCGGCCGTACGAGGCCAGTGGTATTAGGCATCCGGCGAGGATGCCAGACGCGGCGATATGCCGAAGTGTCTTCACCGCGCCCATTCGTAGAGCACCGTCTGCGTCTCCACGCCAGCTTTGCGTTTGGCGACGATGGATTGCGACTTCACGGCGGCGAGCGTCTGGCTGAGGCTGGCAACATTTTGCGAGAAGAACTGTGGCTCGCGCGATTCGTTATTGGTGGCGCTGGCGCGGCTGGGCTGGTCTATGAGCGAAGTGAGCCGGTAGAAGTTCTGGCGCTCGCGAGCGTGATCGAAGCCAGCGCAGTAGATGGCGGACTCGGCCGATACCGGCTGAGAGAACCGCGCCAACACGGCGGCAAGCGTCGCAGGGTCATCGCTCGCCAGCAGATACTTGCCTCGGATGGCAAGCGCGATCCGAGCAAGTCCATCCAACTCGGAATAACCCCGCGCACCGCCTGCTTTCCTCCACTGCACGCCGAGAGTAGAGGCAGTCAGTCGAGACGCAACCATGCGCTGAATGGTCTCCTGCACGGACGCTTCATCCCAGTCCGCGGCGGCGCGCAACACGATGGTGGAATGCAGGCGGACGAAGATACCATCGGCGTCGGCCTGGGAGCCGTGAAGCTGAAGAGCTGCGCGAACGTTAGCCTGCTTCACAAGTTCATTCAACGCGCTGTCGTCGTTGCTTTGCGCTGCGCTGGTTGAGGGCGGTACGTCGATGCGTGCGTCGAGATTTGTTTCACTGCCAGTGGGCTGACCCGCTGAGGGCACATTCGGTGCGAGTCTGGAATCCGGTGCGGGGCCGAGGCGCGGGGGCAGCACCTTCTGCTCCAGTAGTGCGAGTGAATCCTCCACAGAGGGCAAAGCCGATGCACGATAGAAGCCGGTCTCCGGCGGAATGAGCCGCATCAACTCCGCCACCTGCGGACCGGCATCGGTATCGGGAGAGACCTCTGGCTTGTCCTTAAGCAGTAAAACGCGCTCCTCGCGATAAGTGGTGGCGGAGCGGAACAGGTCACTTACGGAAGACTCGTACTTGCGCATTTCCGTGATGTTCTGCTGCACCCAGTAGGTGCGGAATTGCGGGGTTTTTGCGACCTCTGCAAGGTGAACCACAAGACGCAACTCACTCGGTTCTTTCGCGGCTTGGATAGCATTGACGAACCAGCCTTGCTGGCTGAGCGAGGTAGTCTTTTGATTGGCTAGCAGAGACAGTGCCCCGGCAACAAGGTCTTCACGGGTTGCGAGAATGAGGTAATCGTCTGCGATGGCGAAAGCGGCCGCGCGCTGGGATTGCGGGTCGGTGCGCACGTAAAACTGCTTCCCGTTAATCTCGCGGGTCTCGAATTTGCCGCGCTGCTGCCAGATTCCGGATTGCATGGCGCGCGCCGATGGCAGGTGCGTGACATAGAGAAGCTGCAGCTTGCCGATGTCGTAAACGGCGAGTGCGCTTTGCTCTCCGGCAACATCGCCGAGGAAAGACATATCGGGAGCAAGCCCGGCGGCAGCGGCAAATTCATCCTGTGCCTGCTTGAGGCGAAGGAGGAGGCGCGAGCGGCTGAAGACCTCGTGATTATCCGTGTTCAGCCAGAGTTGTTTTTGAGGCGACGAGTTCCAATCGGCGAGCGCGGCACGGAAGTCGCTGGCTTCGAGGAGGAGCACGGCATCCTGCGGCATAAGGCGTGCAAGGGATGCTGCAGGCAATTGAGCGATGTTTTGGTAGGTTGCCCAACCTGCAACGCCCAGAAGAACGACGAGGATGAAAGCTGCGATTCGCTTCATTGCGCGCCTCCTGACTTTGCGCTAAGGCCAGGCTGGGCAGGTGGCGGTGCTTTCTGCACAGCGACCAACCGCGGGCGTACCAGGTGATCCTGATCGATTTCCTTGTGAATGACTGGCATGCGCCGGACGTTGTTGGCGTCGCGGCGGATGGCGGCGCGGAGGTTCGCTATGTTCTTGGCGACCTCGGCGCGCTGCGTGGGCGATAGCGTTCCGGAAAGAGCGATGCGGTAATAACTGAGCGAGTTCTCCAGCGATCCGAGATTGGCATAGCTTTTGGCCAAGGCGATGGCGAAAGCGACTCGGTCGGTAGGCATTGCTTCGTTTTGATCGAGAGTGACCGGCGGCTCGGTGGTTAACGCATTCGGCGCGGCGGTTGGATCCTCGGGCTCAGCGTTCTGATCGTACCAGCGCGAACGTCTTACAAACGTTTTATCGAGGTAGCCATTGCGCAGAAGCGGCTCGATCACCGAGATCGCCAACCGGTCCTGTCTTAGCGCAGTGAGCGCATAAAACAGTGGCAGGCGAGCAGCATCTCTTCCCGGGGCGTCGGCCAGCGCACTCTGCAAAAGCCGGGCCGAGAACGCCGTGTCGGTTGCATTCTTCGCCGCACTCAGGCGCGCGGTGAAGAAGTACGGTTTGTCTGCCGATCCAGGGCCGTGGGCGATAACGTCGAGTTCTCCGCTGCCTAACTCCGGTCCACTCGCGGTGAGAATCGCCGCGGCTGCAAGGCGGTCCGTGTAGGCTGCCTGCGCATCGGTGGCGACTGCGGTGGCAAGCGTTCGAGCTTCGGATGCATTCTGACCGGCGGCGATCTGCTCCTGGGCAAGATGAAGCCGAGCGCCCTGGTTCCAGGGCTCGGCCTTGGCCAATCTGCTGAGAAATTCAACGGCTTCGGCGTGGCGTCCGTAGCGGGCCAGCAGTGTTGCAGCGGGATCGAGGTTTTCAAAGGGCTGGCCGACGACAAGGACAAGACGGCGCAGCACATCCATGGCTCCGGAGGTGTCTCCGTCTTGCAGGCGAATTTCTGCGAGTCCTAGCATGTTCGCCGAATTCAACTGGTGCGACGAAATCTCCTGGATGAAGAGGAACTCCAGAAGTTTGCGCGCTGCCGGGCGCTGATCTACTTTCTGCAAAGCGGCCGCAACTGTGCGCAGGTTCTCTGCCCTGGGCGCCGTCTCCGAATTGGTGCGGTACTGATCGAGGATGGCGTCAAACTGATTCTTCGCCAGCGCGATGCGATAGCGAATCTCAAGCTCTTTAGCGGTTGGCTCCTGCTGCGGCTGCAACACTGCGGCAGCATGATCGAATTCATGCAGGTCGACAAGATGCATGGCATAGCGGGACTGCCACGAGCGGATGTTTTCTTCGGCATACTGGCGCGAGATGCCAGTGGTGTTGCGCAGCCCGTCCTGCAGATGCGCGAGGATCTGATCGTAGATGGGATTGCGCATCTTTGCCGGAATCCAGTTGGCGTTCACCAGCGACTCCAAAACAGAATTCGGCTCGGGCGCAATCGAGGCAAGCTCAAGCAGAAATGCTACGCCAGCCTGGGGATCGCCAATGGCGACGTAGGCGGAGCGGAGCAGCTCGTCCACCTGGTAGGTTCCGTTCTGCCGGACATAATCGCGCAGTATGACATCCAACTGCGGGCGAAGCTCGGCGGTTACATGGCGGTTGCCGACGTGATTCATGACATAGCCAAATGTGGGCCAGAATGCAGGCGGCACCACGCGCTGATGCACCTGCGCCTCCAGCAACTCAAGAGCTTTTTTCCATTCCTCCATGGCCTCGCTGCGTTTTTGCTGGCGCCAGTAGAGGACGGCGATGCGGTCGTGAATATCGGCCCGGGCAGGAGCGAGTTCGAGGGTGCGATTGTAGTCCTCGATGGCGCGATCGATTTTACCGGCGTCGGCGTAGTACTCGGCCACGGCAATGTATCCGGAGGCAGAGGCCGGAGACTGTTCGAGCTGCGCGGGCAGGAAGTTCTCGGGGTCACCGCCGTGCGCAGTTCCGAGCCACTCGCCATAGCGCGAGCCGTAGTAGAACCATGTGTTGCCGGCCAATTGCTGAGAGCGGTCCACGGGCTTGCCAAGACGTTCGCCGATTGTGTGATCGCCGAGGGCGCCGAGGAACGCCGCGTTCACGGCCGGAGTACGATCAGAGAAATACAAGCCGGTGAGAGCTGAGTATGCCTTCGTCCACACTGGTTCGAGGGCGCGTCCGCGCACCGTAACAGCTCGCTGCGCGAGCTCGGCCGGGCCGTGAGCAAGAACATATTGGCAGGCGGCATCGCTGATTTCTTTTCTTGAGCTGCCGGCCAGTTGCACCAGCTCCTGCGGCATGCGTTGCAGGAGGATTTCGAAGTAGCGCTGCTGAAGCTGGGGGCTGCTTTGCAGTCCCATGGTCTTTAGAACCGCGAACTCGGCATCGTACAGGGCTCCGGAGCGGTAGGTGTTGGAAGCTTCGGCCAGCACGCCGATTCGTCCCTGCTGAGGCGTCAACTGCTGTGCATAGGCTTCCAGCGCGGCTCCGAGTTCCTCAAATCGCAATCGGCTGGTTTGCAGTTCAACGAGCCGCTACTTGTAGCTGCCACCGGCGTAGCGGCTGAGCATCAGCTGCTTGAGCCAGCGCGCCTGCAGGTCGGGCAGTACGGCGGCTTCGGCGGAGGGCAGGAAGACCGTGGCCAATTCGTCATTGCCGGCCTTGGCCGCCCGCGCATCCAGCCAGAATGAGAATTGCAACTTCTCTTCCGGAGTAAAGTACTGCCCCGCCGACTTGCCCATGACCTGCATCGCAGCTTGCATGCCGGTGCGGGCGGTGGCGCGGCGCAACTCGATTGCATGGTCGCGCCACTGCTGATCCGTGACAGAAGCGATGCCGTTCTTCTCCACTTGCTTGACGACGACTGCGGCTTCCGCACGCAGCGAAGTGGCGTCGCTCACCGCAAGCTGCAAGCGTGAGTACGCTGCATCCTGCTGACGGAGGCGCGTCATGATCTCAACATAGATCCGGGCGCCGTCGTGATTGTCCGAGACGGCGAGCAGGTCGCGTCCTGCGGAATCAACACCCTTCTGCGCGAAATCGCGTGCCTGCTGAATCATTTCCCATCCCACAAGCCGCGTGGCCACGGCAAAGAAGTTGGCTGGCTTCTCCGCTCGATTCTCGACGAACGCAGTGTTGAGAGCAGCGATGGCTGCGGTTGAATTACCCTGGCGCGCACGAATCTCAGCAACCTTCTCCATCCAGCGCGTGTCGTGGTAGTTGAGATCGTACAGCTTTTGGTACTCAGCAGCAGAGTCGTCAAAGCGCATTAGGCGTTCGAGCAGTTCGGCGCGTGCGCTGCGCAGATCGACGCGATCAGGACGGATGCCGATGGCGGTGGCGTAGGTTTCCACAGCCGCCGGATAATCTTCCACTTGGGTCTGGATTTTCGCCAGTACCATGGGCCAGCGATAATCGTGCGGTGACTGCTGGATGGTTTTGGCGTAGTAGGCGAGCAGCTGCTGCTGACGGCCATTGCGTTGGGCATAGAGCGCGGCTTCGGAGATCAGCGCGTCGTCTTCCGGATAGCGATTGATGACCTCGATGTATTGATCAACCGCGCCCGCATAGTCCTTGAGACGCGTGAGTGCCGGGATCATGCCGCGGCGCAGAGCTGCGATCTGCCGGGTGCGGACGTCCTGAGGAAGCTGCGACTTTCTAATCTCCTCGACCTTGTCGAGACTGAATTTCTTGAGTTCGGCGTCGTCACCCGCGCGGGAAAGGGTATCTGCCATGGCTGCGAGATATTCCTCGTTGAAGGGCGCGGCGGAGAGAAGCTGGTTGAGTAAGCGGCAGGACTGTTCGTATTGTCCTGACTCAGAGGCCTTGCGCGCAGCTTCCAGGCGGAATTGGGCGCCGAGCACAGGATAGGAATCATTGGCCGCCTGCACAAGAACCTCGACCGCACGCTGCCGGTCCTTGTTCTGCCAGTAGAAATCCACCGTGGAGCGAACAATGCCAAGGCTCTTCGGATTCTCGCGATAGAGCGTTTCGACATTGCGCTGCGCCTGTTGCAAATCTTTCTTCGCTTCGTAGAAGCGGACGAGCGAATAGCGCAGTTCGAGTTTGCGGATCGGGTCCGTTGTGACGGCGGCCTGCTTCTCCAGAACTTTTTCCTGCACCATCTCCAGCAACTTCTGGCGCGCGGTTTCCTCCAGCCACTCCAGAGTCTCCAGCGACGAAGTGCGCTCGCCGATTGCGGCGAGCAGTTGCTCCACGTCCTTTGGCCGGTTCTGGGTTTCAAGCACGGCAACGCGCAGCTTGATTGCGTCGATGGCAGGAGAGATACCTTCAATAAGAGGCGCGGTTGCGCGATCCGCTTCGTCACGCAGGCTCTTGCGGCGCGCGAGATCGAGCAGACGATTGTACGGACGCGAGCCTTCGTGCTGCTTCAGCGCTCCTTTGATGTACTCGGCGATGGCTTGCGGAAATTCGCGCTTGCCCTCGTAGATGGCACCCGCTTCGTAGGCGTAGAGCGAGGGATCTCCCAGTTTAAGGCGGCCTTCCTCCAGCAACTTCAGCGCGGAATCGAAGTCATAGTAGTCCCAGTAGATGGTTGCGGCATCCAGGTAGGCCTGGGGCTCGCCGGGACGCACCTGCGCGATGCGCTGCCAGTAGGGTGCGGCGCGATCGAACAACTCGCGGTCGGCGAGAACATCCCCAATGCGCGCCAGCGTGTCACGGTTGCCAGGGTCGGCGAGGTAGAGATTCTCCTCGATCTTGACGGCGACCTCCGTGTTGTGAGGATCAAAGGCGGCGAGCGAACGGTGGACGGCGGAGGCACGTCGGCCCAGTTCAACATCCGCGGGATATTGCTGCGCCAGCGCGTTCATTACGGGCGCGGCTTCTTCAAAATGCGAACGCCAGAAGCCGGCTTCGCCGATGAAGCGGGCGGCGACTGGGTTGCTGCCGGCCAGATCGTTCCAACGCCCGGTTTGTGCGGCTGCTTCTGCATTCTGTAGGGCGGCGAGTTCCTGATCGAGGCGTCCCGTGCTGGAAAGGTACTCGAAGTATTGATCTCTGAGGTCTTCGGCCTCCCACCAGTGTTCCCGCAGCAGGCTCTCCCTTCTATCGGGCTGCGTTTTGCGATAAGCGATCATCAGGTTCCTGACGAAGAGGATGTCGTGTGGAAAGCGTGCGTGCGCGAACTCGTTGAGGCGCATGTAGTACTGTGCCCCGTTCACCACGTCGGAGAAATACTCTTCAAGCTCGGTGCCCGAGAAGATTCTTACTACCTGCTCGCTGAGCCGGGAAAAGTCGGCATCGCGCTTCTGACGGAGATAGAAGCGCGCGAGTTTGTGATACCAGGTGCGGTCGGGAAACTGCTGGATGGCGCGCTCGTAAACCTCTTCCTGCTGCTGACCGAGCCGGTTCTGTTCGAGGAACTGCGCGAGCCGCTCATATAGACCTGGATCGTTGGGATTGCGGTCTACCTCCTTGCGCAGGACCGAGAGCGCCTGCGGAAACTGGTGCAAAGAGGCAAGGCGGGAGAGATAGCGCTCGAGATAATCCGAGTACCAGGCTTGGGCGCTCTTGGGCGCGTGGACGACGGCCACGGCTTGAGTCGAGAAGGCGCTGGAACCTGCGGATGGCGTCTCGCCTTGAGCTGACTGGGCGGACTCGGCTTCGGCTTCCGAGAGTGTGGATTGCGGCTCAGCATCGCGCGGCTCGGTATCGCGCGAAGGCCCAGCGTCGCTTGACTTGATTCCAAGTGGGACGTTGTCAGCACGCCGGCCAAGGTCGGCGAGTTCTTCGTCATAGAGCGCGAACTCGTCCTGCGTGCGGTTTTCGCGGGCATAGGCATCGGCCAGCAGCAAGCCCACCTGCTCGCGCTCGGGATCGTTGGGGAATGCGGTGAAGAATTGTCGGCCGTCGCGGATTACGGCCCCGCTTTCGCCATAAGCCGCGTAGGTCTGGATGAGGCGCGCGCGCAGGCCGGCACGCAGCGGCGAATCCGGAAAACGATCATCGAAAAGACGGATGAGCTGCGCGGCTTCTGCTCGATGGAAGTACGGAACCGCGCGCTGCTCTTCCTGTGAGTAGGCATAGGCGGGCGAGGTCGAGTTCATCACCAGCGAGAGAATCCCGTTGAGAAATCCCGGACCACGATCCATGGCGCCGATATCGCGGTATATGGAGAGATCGCCGCTGCCCACGCGAATGTCCTGCTCGGGCGCATCCAGCAGCACGTTGACTAAGCCGGCAAGCGCCAGTTGCTGCGCGTCCGCTTTGTCATTGGTGTTGTAGAGCGCGTAGTAGTAGCGGGCGGTCTCGGAGTAATTCCGGATGCCCTCGTTCAGCTTCGCCAGGGTGTACAGTTCCTGCGAACTCCACTTGGCGTTGCGCTGCTGCTTGCGGAGGCGGAACCGGGTGAGCGCCTGCTGCGCGGCGTCGGCTCTTCCCTGGCGCTGATAGTAATAGAAGATTCGGGCGGCGGCGTTCAGGTCATCGGGATTTCGCTCGACGGCAGCCTGCGCCTGATCGAGATATCTCCGCAGCGAGCGCGTCTCGGTCATTAACGCGAAGTAGCCATCCAACAATTCTTGCGGCCACAGCGGCTGGAAGTGGGTGTCGTAAACTGCCAGACCCTGCTCGATGGAACCCCGCTTGTATTCCAGCAGCGCCCGCATTTTTACGGGAAGCACGTCATCGGCGGGTGCAGCAGCATGATATTGCGCGATGAGCTTCTCGGCTTCGGCGAAGGACTTGTGGTCGAGAAGGAACTGGAAGTACCGGCCGTACACCACAGCCTGAGTGGGATAGCGGTCAAGCCATGCACGGTAGCCTTGTAGTGAAATATCGGTTGGCAGAGCGTTCTCGGCGATGACCTGGAAGGTGCGCTCGAAGGCCAGCCAGGAGCGCTGGTGCTCAACAGGGGTGAGTTTTTCCGAAAGCGGAGCAGGTGCGCGGCCAATAAGGGTAAGCGCCGCGATCTCATCCGCGGGACGGAGCCGGCGTTTGTAGAAATCTGCCACGGACCACTCGGCCTGGATACGGTCCGGCGCAGCGTCAGTGTATTTCTTCCAGTCCGCCTCGGCGGCGACAAAATCCAGCGCGGCTTCTTCATTGAGCGCGCGAAGCGAATACAGCTCGGCGCTGGGCTGCCGCTGGATGAGTTTGCTCAACAGGGGCGTAGCCTCGCACGGCGGGCGCAGACCGAAGACTTTGCTGACCGGCATGGGCATCCAGCGATAGAGCGCCGATTCGATCGCTGAGCCAGCCTCGGCATTTTTCCAGGGCGAGGTGGCGCGTGCGCCAATTACGATAGCCGGAACCAGCAGAAGTCCCACGCAGCAGGGCAAGAGGATGCGGCCTAATCTCGCGATCAATGCATTACGGAAGCACTTCAATTTGCACCTCCTGCGTGCCGATGTTGTGGGCGACATCTTCGGCAATGACGGTGAGCGCGTAGGTTCCCGCAGCCAGATCGGATGGAATCTGCAGATCGCCGGTGTTGGCGGCGGCCTTTGAATTCCATCGCAACGTGACCGGAGCAATTCCCTCCAGGCGCGCGGTGAGCGTTCGCGTGCTGGCCGTAGCATTTACCTTCAGCGGAATTGTGCCGCCACGATGATAGCGGCGACTATCGAGCCGGATACTTACCACGGGCGGCTTGCTGGCGATAACGAAGGTCTTCGCTTCGCGGTAAGTGTGGCCTGCGTTGTCGCGCAGCACGAGGCCCACGCTATAGGTTCCGTCCTGCATGTCCTGGGGCGCGAAGAAGCGGGTCTGCCACACATCCTCTCCTTCAAGACGACGCAGGCGTTTGGTGAGTCCGAAGGGGAAGATGGCCACCACGGAGCAGATTGACTCGTCGGTGTGCACGCGCAACACCGGATCGCCGGGGCGAATGACGCGCGGACGCAGCAACGCCCTTGGTACCGCAAGAAACGAGGTGTAGGGCGTAACAAATTTGTACTTGCGCGAGAGCCGGATGATCTCCTCGATGGTCTTTGGGTCTTCGCCATCACGCTCAATCTTTTCCAGCAGGGCATCCACGCGAGCGCGCGCCCAGAGCCGCGGCAACTGCTGGTGATCAAGAGATTGCGCCGGAAGTGCCGCGGCTGTGTTCATCTCAAAGGCAACACCGTCGCGCATACCCCGTACCGCCATCTGAACCTGCCCGGCGGGTTTGCCGTACTGGCCGACCCACGATGCGACGGAGCCGCCAAACGCGCTGTCCTGAAGCGGGTACACCATCTGCACGGAGTCTTCCGGCAAAACCCGAAAACCGAGTTGGGCGACCGGATTGCGTCCGACCTTTGAGACGAAAGCGTTCAATTTGAAATCGATTGGCTCAGTGGACAACACGTTTTCAATCGCACCCTCATTACGCGCCAACATGCGCAGCAGGGGAAGGTTGGCATCATCTCCGACGGCAAAGACATAGGTGCGCGGGCGACCGGATGCGGGCACCTGCTTCCAGCGCTCGGCGTACCAGGTGGCAAGGCTTCCAGTACGGATGATGCCGCGAGTCGCGCCACCATCGCTCAGCAGCAGGAGATAAGCATTGCCATGAACTTTGGTGAACTGCGCAAGGCCCGTGCCGAGCGCCTGCTGCAGATCCGTGCCGCCGCGCAGTCGGCTGGCGCGTACGAAATCCAAAGCTTTCTGGATATTATCGCGACCGGCGGGAACCAGCTCAGGCTGGAACGCGGCAACCTTGTTGTTGAAGAGCAGCAGATTGAAATGATCTTCCGGATGCAGCGAACGCAGGACCGTTTCCATCGCGGCGTAACTGCGCTCAAGCTTCTCCCACTGCATGGAGAGCGAGTTGTCAAAGAGAATGACGAGGTTTTTAGACGCGCCGCCATTGCTCGCGACCGCAGCGCTGGAGGCAATCAGGGCCTGTGCCTCGAAGAATCCGGGCTCGGCGTGGCTGCGCGTGGGAGACTTCTCGGCAGCGTCCGGCTGGCCTGACTCGGGATTGCGATAAGTGAGGAGGTCGAGGGTGTCGGCCCGCTTGGAATCGAGTTGATATTGCAAGGCGAAGTCTTCGGTGAGATTGACGTTGCGTCCCTCAAAGCTTGCCTTGACCGAGTGGCCATCTTTTGTCGTCACCTTCATGGGATAGGTGGAACCGACGAACTGGAAATCCGAGAGCTGGTGGGCTGAACGCAGTTCGAATTCAATGCTGAGGTGTCCCGCGGCCTGCGCCTGATACGCATCGGGATGAATCGGAATGGCAAAGAACGACTTCATGTTCTCCACCGGAATGTTCTCGTGGTACTCGAACTCGAGGCGTTTCGTGCCGTAGGGCGGAATGGGCACGATGCGCGCGCTGAACGCGGCACTGCGCCGCGCCTCCTCCACGCCGCGCTCGCCCATTTGCAACAGGCCGGGATCAATTGCCTGCTGCTTGGCCTGGTTGTAAATCTCGCTGGCGCGCTTGCGCTCCAGGATCACGGCAGGGATGCGCGTGGGACCGTCCCAGACTGCAAAATCGCTGACGGTGGCTCGGCTGGGCAGCGCGAAGATATAATTGCCCTCTTCGATCAGGCCGGTATGATTGCCGAAGATCTGCCGGACATAGACGCGCGCCACTCCGTTGTCGATGATGACATGAATCTCCATCTCATCGAGCGAGAGGATCGCAGGATTGGGCTGGCTCTTGTCGCGCGGAATCAGAACACCCGCGTCCGCCAAGGCCGCGCCCGTCACGCAGAGAACCACGAGCAGGAGTCGCAAGAACCGTTTCATCGTTCCAACCTTTGTTCAGAAATCCGCAACAGTCCGTTGTCAGTCCCCACGTAAACAAAACCGTTGGCCGCTGCCAGCGCCGTAACATTCAGCGAAGGCAAGCCTTCTGTCACTGCAAACCACCTGTCCGAGCCGCGATCCATTACGTAGAGTCCGCGGCCCATGGTCCCGGCCAGCAGCAGGCGGCTGGTGGCAAGCACGGCGTTGGGATTAATCACCAAATCGCCAGCGGCGCCATCGCTGGCCATGAACTTGCCGGACGCATCCACGCGCGCCATGCCAGCGCCATAGGTGCCGACCCACCATTCGCCGTCGAGCGGAATAGCTGCAGTGATCCAGTTGTGCTTGAGCCCAGAGGTGGCCGTGGTGTAACTGGCGCGAACTTGGTCGCCCTCCAGCAGGCTGACCCCGCCCAGGGTGCCGGCCAGCACTTGTGTTCCGCTGGTTGCCACGGTGTACACGTGGTTGTTCACCAGGCCGTGGAAGGCATACAGGCTGCGTATTCCCTCGGAGTCGATAAAGGTGAGCCCAGCCGGAGTTGCAACCACAATGCCGTCCCGGAATGCGGCAACGTCGGTCACATGATCGGCGATTAGCCCCTCGGCCTTGCCCAGCACCTGTTTGCGATTTCCTCGTCCGTCAAACAGGACCAGCCCATTGGCGGTGGCCACGGCGGTTGCTCCACGAAACAGGTTCGGACGGATTCGGTTGACGCAGAAAATATGGTCGTCCTCTATATGACGAGCGTGCTGGCCGGTGCCCTCCACAATGTCAAGCCCGCGGTCGAAGTAGCCCACCCAAAGCCGCCCCGTGGCGTCCACGCCAAGGGCGGAAACATTGCGATCCGTCAGCAATCCCCCGGATGGCTCAAGCACTCGATTCCAGCCGCCCGCAGGCTGGCGCGCATAAACTCCGGACTCAGTGACGGCGTAGAGCGCGTCGCCGCTGCGAAACAATTGCGCGACGCCGGAAAGTTCGCCCATAGGTGCGAGTTCGCGAGAATCGCGCGACTGGCGTTCGATGGGAAGTTCCAGGATGCCGTCGTCCATAGTTCCGGCAAGCAGGGTCTTGCCCTCAATCAGCATGGAGCGGACGAACGCGCCGGAGGCCAGCGTGCGCACAAAGCGGCCGGAGTCGAACTCGGCCACGCCAGCCGGACCTCCCACATACGCATGAGCGCCTGCGACCGCGATGGAGTAAACGCGCGCGTCGGACAATCCATTCGCCTCGCCGAACCATTCGGCGCTGCCGCCGTGCCAATGGGCGACGCCCCGGTCCAGTGTGCCAATCCACAAGTCGGATTCGCTGCCGGCCAGCTCCGTTATGTAGAGCTGATTAAAGGAGGGATGGAATGGAGCAAGCCGCTGGCCGTCGTAAAGAAGCAACCCGCGTTTCGCAGTGCCGATGAGCAGGTGACCGGAGGCGGTGGCAAGAATGGCGGTGACAGGCCTCAGTTCGCGGTCGTCAGGTAGTATCTGCCGGAAACCTGATCCATTGAATGCGAGGATGCCCGCCCCATCGGTGGCGATCACCAGCTCCGGCTGGCGGGAGCCGGTGAGGACGGCGGTCGTGAGTCGTGTCAGCGGCGCTGGCGGAAGCTCACGCCCAACACGAAAGTCGCGAACCGGCCTCCCTCCGCTGTCGTACTCGAACAACCCGGCGGGGCCAGCCACATACAGATGCCCCTCAAACTCAGCCGCCTGCGTAAACACTGTTGGGGCGCTGACCCACTCGAAGCCGCTGTCAGCGGCGGGTAACAGCGGACTCACCGTGAACTTCAGATTCGATTCAGCACTCTCGGCCGCCCTCGCCCACCGGAGGACAACCCCCGCCCGCCAGCAAACCGTTCCAATCATTGCGATGGCCGCACCCAAGAGAGCGACTGCCAACAGCAACCACTTCCGTGCGTGAATCGAGCCTGTCATCGAATTGTGCTCCCAACTATACTCGACGCAAGAGCGTTCCGCAGGAATCTTTCTGAGCTCGGCAGCGAGTATCCTCGGCCTGGAAGCTTTTGTCGCGATAGGGAGCTATTTAAAATAAGTCGCCGAGCTTGATGGCGGGGGAGAATGTAGACAATTGTGAATTTTGAAAATATTTTTCTGCTGCATGGAAAAGGCGGTAGCCAGGAAGGCAGCGTAAAGCGGTTGGAAGAGGCATTGCGGCCCCACCTTCACGGAAGGTCGTCCGCTCCCGTTCTGTTTCATCGCCCCAAGCTACTGCATTCGAGCCCCATGGTGCCCGCCGAGGAATCGCTCGCTGACCTTCACATGCGAGAGATCCCGAAGGATTCGGCGGTCATCGGCGTGAGCCTGGGCGGACTTGTCGCCGCAAAGCTACAGGAAGAGGGACATGAAGACTTGCATCTGATTTGCATTAGCTCGCCGACGTGGGCTGATGGCGTCCGCTTGGAGAAGCGCCTCCCAAATCGCGTCGCGGTTTACTCTTCCGCCGACGAAGTAATCGCGGGCAGGACAGCCGACTGGCCGGAGCTGGCGCAAGCGTTTGACCTGGGCTCGCTGACGCACGACACGGACGCCCATAAGCTGGCGCTGGCGAGGCTGGCATTGACGTACTTGAGCGGGGACAGTCTCCAACAAACCATCCAGGCCATAAAGCAGCAATAATCCGTAGCTGATGATGTGCTCGGGACCGCGGCAAAAATCTGTTGCGGCGACCTCTTCCCCGTACCGATTGGCTTGGCGCTCATTTTTTCTTCCTGGTTGCCGACTTCCCGGTACCGATCTGAACCTCGTGGTGCTGAAGGATCTAAGTGTCGTGTTTGACGTTCCCGCAATTCTGGACATCTGGGCTCGAAGACGCGCATTGAGTGATGCGACCCTTCCGATCGGTACCGACCAGCGCTATGTAAGTACAACGTGATAAGGGAATTGCAGAGGTCGTCGCAGCAATTCGGAATGCGT